>JAQUHM010000113.1 GCA_028683595.1 Geobacteraceae bacterium
GTTGGCAGCGCATTTCCTTTCAACCTGGCAGGAAATCTTAGTCAAGAGCGCTTTTGAAATGAGTCCGGAGTCGCGGAGAACAGTTTTCAGGTTGTTGCATGGTTTGACAGTGAGGGGCAAGGAAGCGGGAGATCTCTCTGTTGATGGAGATCGTAATTCACGATGTTCCTTAGAGGCAGATATCGCTGAGGACAGAAGAGTTCGCTTCGAAGTGGATCCTTCCCTGGTCTGCGGCATCGAAATACGTTCAGGCGGCAGATCACTGGCGTGGAACATTGAGGATTATCTGGGCGAAATGGAGCAGCGTTTGTTGGAGGCTATTGAATAAGGCACAGGCGGGGGAGAGCCGGAGATGTTCCGTTTAAAACCAGGTGAGTATGGAAGCTGATAAGGTATTTACTGACTCGTCGAAGGTTTTTGCCGAGGTTCTTAAAGATTATCGTCCCGAGGTGCGTCTAATCGATTCCGGATCGTTGGTCTATCTGAACGGTGGCATTGCCAGGCTGTCAGGCTTGCCGAACGTTCAGTCCAATGAACTGGTTCGTTTTCCTGGAGGGATTTTCGGTATCGCCTTCAATCTGGACCCGGACGAAGTGGGGGTCATCATGTTGGGCGATAGCGGGTCTCTGCAGGTTGGCTGCTCCGTTCGACGCACCGGGCGGGTGCTGGATGCTCCTGTCGGCGAGGAACTGCTGGGCCGGGTGATCGATTTCCTCGGCACTCCCCTGGATACCCTCGGACCGTTGCAGAACGCACATAGGCGTCCTGTGGAGCGTGAGGCTCCCGCCATCATGCACCGGGCTCCGGTGACCGTACCACTGCAGACCGGTATCAAGGTTGTGGATGCCCTTATTCCAATCGGCCGGGGTCAGCGTCAGCTGATCATCGGTGACCGACAGTCGGGCAAAACCGCCCTCATTCTCGATACTATCATCAACCAGAAAAAAGCGGATGTCATCTGCATCTACTGCGCCATCGGTCAGCAGGGTTCGGCGGTGGCGAAGCTGGTAGCCGATCTTGTCATGCACGACGCTATGGAGCATTGTATCGTGGTGGTCGCCGAAGGGTCCGACCCGGCAGGACTTCAATATGTTACCCCCTATGCGGCCACTACCATGGCGGAATACTTTATGGAGCAGGGGCGTGACGTCCTGATAATATATGATGACCTGACCCGGCACAGCCGGGCATACCGGGAGCTTTCCCTTCTCCTGCGGCGGCCGCCTGGACGCGAGGCGTTTCCCGGCGACATCTTCTATATCCATTCCCGGCTTCTGGAGCGTTCCACCCATCTTGATGAAGAACACGGCGGGGGGTCGCTGACTGCCCTGCCGGTAATTGAAACCGAGGCACAGAACCTTTCTGCATATATCCCCACTAACCTCATTTCCATCACCGACGGACAGATTTATCTGTCGCCAGACCTGTTCCAGAAGGGAATCCTCCCTGCCGTGGATGTGGGCAAATCAGTGTCACGGGTCGGTGGCAAGACCCAGCTCCCGGCGTACCGTACCGTGGCGGGCGACTTGCGGCTTTCCTATGCTCAGTTCGAGGAGATGGAAGCTTTTTCACGCTTCAGCAGCCGTCTTGACGAAGTGGCACGTCGGATCCTGGAACGGGGCAGGAGGGTGCGGGAGGCTCTCAAACAGCGGCAGTACGATCCCATGCCGGTCAGTGAGCAGATCGCCGTACTTGTTGCCGTAACCGGCGGACTCTTCGACGGGCTGTCGCCGGAGCAGGTCTCGGAAGCTGAAAGCCAGGTGCGTCGTACCATGTCCCTTTCTCTTCCGGACTTGTGCGAACGGATCGAGGCTGGGGAAGACCTGAACGAGCAGGACATGGAACGGATTTTGGCCGTCATCCGTCTTCTGGTGACTTCATTGCAGGGAAACGAAAACCATGCCGACCCTTGAGAATATTAAAACGCAGATCGGGACGATTGATCTCCTTCAGTCCGTAGTCAGGACCATGAAAACCCTGGCCGCGGTGAGCATGCGCCAGCAGGAGAAAGCCATCCAGACCCTGTCTGACTACTCCCGGACAATCGATATGGGCCTGTCCATCCTGCTGAACCAAGGAGCCGGTGAGATAGTCGAGCAGCTACCTGTCACGGATGGAAAACTCGGTGCTGTTATTATAGGTTCGGACCAGGGACTGTGCGGTCGTTTCAACGAACAGGTCGTTTCCTTTTCCCTGGAAAAGCTGCCAACTCAGGAGTCGAAGAAGTCGCGGCGCCATATTCTTTGTGTCGGCAGGCGTGCCCATATGTACCTTGCCGAGTCGGGCGCGAGGGTGGATGGGGTCATTTCGGCGCCGGTGTCGGTGACCGGGATCATTCCCGCGGTGAATTTCCTCCTTGTCACGATTGAAGAGTGGAATGCTCAGCTTGGCATCGAACGGGTGGTGATCTGTTATAATCGGCTCCTCGCCGGAACCACCTGCCGCCCCGAAATTCTGCATCTTTTGCCTTTCGACCGGAACCGGCTACGCGAATTCGCCTCCAGGCCGTGGCCGGGAACAACTATCCCCCTGTATACCATGGATCGAAACCGTCTTTTTTCACTCCTGGTCAGACACTCCCTGTTTGCTACACTGTACCGGGTACTGGCAGAGTCCATGGCCGGTGAAAATGCCAGCCGTCTCGTATCCATGCAGGCGGCTGAGAAAAACATCGGTGAAAGGCTGGATGAACTGAACCTTCGATTCAGAGACCTGCGTCAAGGTGCCATCACGGAAGAACTTCTTGACATTGTTGCGGGATTTGAGGCAATGACGTCGGGGGGGCAGAATTAAGTATAAGGCTTATGATTCAGAAGCTACTGTAGCTGGTATTGCAATCGATTTGGTGAAAGGAGAGATCATGTCATCCTGCCAAAAGCGTATTGAAAAACTGTTTGCCCCGGCTGATATCATTCTGAATGGCAACCGCCCTTGGGACATCACCGTCCATAACGACAACCTCTACAGACAGCTTCTGGCCCACGGTTCCCTTGGGCTTGGCGAGTCCTACATGGATGGCTGGTGGGATTGCGAAAAAATTGATGAAATTGTCTGTCGGCTCTTCAGCAGGGGAGTTGACCGGCAGGTGAGGACATGGGGCATGGTGGTTGCTGCGATCACGGCACGGCTTACTAACAGTCAGTCGCAGGCACGTTCCTTTCAGGTCGGCACCCACCATTACGACATTGGAAACGATCTTTATGACCGGATGCTTGACTCCCGAATGATATACAGTTGCGCATACTGGAAAGAAGCTGATACTCTGGATGCAGCTCAAGAGCATAAGCTTGATTTGATATGCCGTAAACTGCATCTGGAGCCGGGCCAGCGGTTGCTGGACATCGGATGTGGCTGGGGCGGGATGGCTCAATTCGCGGCGGAACGTTACGGTGTCGAAGTTGTCGGGATTACCGTGTCACAAGAACAAGCCAAGGTAGCCCAACAAAGGTGTTCCGGTATGCCTGTTGAAATACGGTTTCAGGATTATCGCGATCTCCATGAGCCCTTTGACCGGATCGTCTCCATCGGCATGTTCGAACATGTCGGTTACAAGAACTATCGAACCTACATGTCTGTGGTTGATCGTTGTCTGAGAGACGACGGGCTCTTTCTGCTTCACACGATTGGGGGAAACACCTCGGTAACGACCTGCGATCCCTGGCTCGAGCGGTATATCTTCCCCAATGGGATGCTTCCTTCTGCGGTACAGATTACCTCTGCTTTTGAGGGTATATTTATTCTTGAAGACTGGCATAACTTCGGTCCTCATTATGATACCACCCTGATAGCCTGGTGGCACAGGTTCGAGGAGTCCTGGCCCGATCTGTCCGCCCGCTACGGCGAGAGATTCTACCGTATGTGGCGCTACTATCTGCTGTCCTGCGCCGGAGCCTTCCGCGCAAGGGTCAACCAGGTGTGGCAGATAGTGTTGACCAAGGAACGACCCTGCAGTTGCTATCGTCCGGCACGGTGAATCGACTAAGACCTGCCAGGTTTTCAAAACCTGGCAGGTCTCTGCAGAAGACGAAAGGAAATATGACTCTGAACAACGAAACCCCACAAATGGAAATGCCTATTCCTCCTCGCAGGCCCTGGCCGTCGAAGCTGTTTGTGGAGACCACGACGCGCTGCAACCTCCGCTGCCGGATGTGTGTCAAGGAAACCTGGGATCGGAGCACCATGGAAGGGGAGATGGCCGATGAGACCTTTACAGCGCTGGAGCCGGCCTTCCCGCACCTGGAGGCCCTGGTACTCAACGGCGTCGGTGAACCGCTACTGGACTCCAGGCTGGAGGCTTTCATCCGCAGGGCCAAAGGGCTCATGCCGGCCGGAAGCTGGGTCGGGTTCCAGAGCAACGGCATGCTGCTGGACGGGGCAAGGGCCGTTTCCCTCCTGGAAGCAGGGCTTGACAGGATCTGCATCTCTGCCGATGCCCTTGATCCCGAGACCTTCCGTCAAATCAGGCGGGGAGGGGAAGAGCAAGGTATCGAACGTGCATTCGTTGCCCTCCATAACGCAAAGGAACACTGTGGAAAACCCGACTTTCAGATAGGGCTTGAGTTTGTACTCATGCGGGACAACACCAAAGAACTTCCTGACCTCCTGCGACGGGCAGTTTACCTCGGAGCGTCCTTTGCCATCGTTACGCACGTTCTTGCCTATGCGGAAAGCAGCGGTCCCCAGACGGCATTTGAATCAAATATGGATGGAGCGGTAGAGCTCTATTACCAATGGAAGAGAAAGGCTGAGTCGGAGGGTCTGAAACTGGGAAATTATTTCAAAGTCCTCTGGAAGTATATGCGAACACCTGATGACCCTGAACTTGCCGTATTTCTGGCTGAACTGGCCACGCTCTGTTCCACTGAGGGCGGCCTGGAGAAGGTCCGTAAAATCATGGGTTCCAGTCTGCCGAGCAAGCAGATAACCATCAAGAGTTTTGCTGATACCCGCGGACAGCTTCAGCAGCTGTTTGGCGATGACCAAGGATGGAGAGACGCACTCGAACGAATCTTCGCGGTTCTGGGAGATCCTGGATTGTGCGGAGATTCCGGCGTCGGGCGGGCCGAGGCCATGGTGCGCACTTGGAAGCAGGAGTCGGGGAGCGGAGAGACAAATCTCGCGGACTACCTAGCCGTTATCTGGAAGTACTCGCGCACACCGAAGGAGCAGCGTCTCTATGACCTGGTGGAAGAGATGAAGGCCGAGGCCCGTGCTAGGGACATCTCTCTTCACCTGAAAAATCTCATGGAACGGGACGAGACATGGGCCGCAGAGTTAGAGAGGGTGTTTGCCGAGGCCCGGACGGTGGCCCGGGAAACCGGCCTCGCCTTAACTCTCCCCGGAACCGCTCCGGTCAGCAGTCGCAAGTGCGAGTTCGTGGAAGGGGGCGGGGCGTTCGTTTCTTGGAGCGGCCACGTCCATCCCTGCTATTTTCTCTGGCACCGGTACGGCTGCCATCTTTTCGGTCGGAAGAAGTTCGTGAACGCGAGATCTTTTGGTAGCTTACGTGAGAGGGGCATTCGTGATATCTGGAATGACCCGGCTTTCATGGCGTTCAGGGAGGAGGTGCTGGCCTACGACTTCCCCTACTGCTCCAACTGCAACGTTGTACCGTGCCAGTATCTCAAGGCCGAGGAGTTCGAGCAGGACTGCTACGCCAATACCGTGCCATGCGGTGACTGTTTCTGGTGCATGGGAATGTTTAATTGTCTACAGTAAGAAAGGTTGCTCTTGATGAAACGTACAAAAAATATCTATATCTTTTCCAACTCCACCGGGGAGACTGCCGAGAGGGTGATCAGGGCGACGCTTGCCCAATTCGATGCGCCCCATACCAAGATTCATCGTAAAAGTTATCTGAAGACCCTTGATGATATCAGGATAGCTGTGGAAGATGTCGCGAAGCGCCCTGGGTTGATTGTTTTTACCCTTATGCACCAGGCGCACATAGCAGAGCTTAACGCGGAAGTGGAACGCCGTGGATTGGAGTCCTTCGACGTCATTACGCCGATCATCGATAAGATGCAGGATTTTCTTGGAGTCCCGGCAAAACGGCGGCCCGGAGTTATCTACAAGGTTGACGAAGAGTATATCCGGCGCCTTGACGCAGTGAACTTTACGGTAAAACATGATGACGGCCAGAATACCAAGAATCTCGAACAGGCCGATATCGTTCTGGTGGGAGTTTCCCGAACGTCAAAGACGCCCCTTTCCATGTATCTTGCCGGCAAGGGGTATAAGGTGGCAAATATTCCGCTGGTTGAGGGGCTCACCCCACCCGAGCAGCTTTTTACGATCGATCAGGAACGGATTATCGGCCTGACTATCGATGTCCAGCAGTTGATCAACATCAGATCATCACGTATGCGAAACATGAGACAACCGGTTATCGGCCGCTACACCGAGTATGATACGGTGGAATCGGAGCTTCTCTTTGCAAAGCGACTCTATCGTCATAACCAGAAATGGATGGTTGTCGACATGACCAACAAGGCTATCGAAGAGGCAGCTGCGGAGATCATGAAAAAATTCCAGTAGAAATAATGGTATCTGTCGAGGTTGAGAGTTGTCCCTCCCTTTTACGTTCTAAACGTCAAACATTAGAGACATCTTGTCCACCTGCTGCGTTTCGCTTTCAGATTCGCACTCCGCATGAGGTATACACAAACCATATCCCTGATTTATGGTTGTCCCTGCTTTAAGTCAATGATTTCCATGCGATGGTTGGCATCGGGATTTTTTGAGGATGGCCCTTCGGTAAGGATAACGTTGTCCCCGTCAAGCCCCTGATCTAAAATCCACTCTTTTATATAAGCATTCCAGTCCTCTGGATTTTCCAGATGTTTGACCGGCCAAACGCCGGAGGAAAACTGCAGCCTCTGACAGGTGGTTTCCTGGGAACTGAGAGCAACAATCCAGACGGGAAGGCGAAATTGTGCAATTCTCCTGGCGGTTGACCCGCTACGAGTCGGCACGAAAACTGCTGCCGGTTTACTGTATTCAAGACATGTTTCAACACTTAGCGCAATGAGGTGGGATGGTCGTATGCTTCCCTTTGTTTCTCCGCTTTCGAACAATTCCTTAACTTTCAGCATCGGGCGGTTTGGTTCGATGGCAGCGGCAATCTTTGCAAGCATGGCAGCAGATTCCACCGGGTAGTTTCCCATTGCAGATTCTCCGGATAGCATGACACAGTCGGTACCATCGAGAATGGCATTGGCAACATCCGTGGCTTCAGCCCGAGTCGGTCGGCTGTTGTGGGTCATTGATTCCAGCATCTGGGTCGCCGTTATCACCGGTTTTCCCTTCAGATTTGCCAATTTCATCAACTGTTTCTGGATAACGGGTATCGTTTCTATGGGGACTTCGACGCCCAGGTCACCCCGTGCGATCATGATGCCATCGGCGGCTTCGATGATTTCCTCAATGTGCTCCAGGGCGTTCGATCGTTCTATCTTGGCGATGATGAAGGGATTTTGGCCCAGTGAGACTGCAGCCGAACGAACCGCATTGATATCCTCCGCGCAATTCACAAAGGATTGACTGATTGCGTCAACACCATGCTCCATGGCAAACTTCAGACAGGATAAATCATGATCGGTAAAGGCATTGATGCCGAGATCGATCCCTGGCAGGTTCAACCCTTTGCGAGATCTGAGTTCACCGCCTACCACTACGCGGCAGTGAACATCATTTTCCTGTACCTTCAAAATTTCCAGCTGGATAAGGCCATCATTTAAAAAGAGTGTATCACCGGGCTTGACAGCCAGAGGGAGACGGGAGAAGCTCACTGAGACCCGACCAGCATCACCGAGGATTTCCTCAGTAGTCAGAATGAGAGAATCACCGGGCCTGAGAGTCACCGGGTCCTGTGCAAGCATTCCAATTCGCATTTTCGGGCCGGGGAGATCTGCCATGATGGTAAGTCGGTGCCCTGTGGTGCGGGCAGCGGAACGGAGATTTTCTATGATTCGCTTATGGCCGGAAAAGTCGCCGTGGGAGAAGTTGAGCCGGGCTATGTTCATGCCGGCTGAAAGCATCTTTTCCATGACTTCCCGGGATTCTGATGCCGGGCCAATGGTACAGACTATTTTCGTCTTGTTTTGTGGAAGGGGCATAGAGAATCTCCCGGAAATAGTTGGTGCGATTCTTTGGTGAGCTGTCTACAGCATGGTACGCGGCTGTCCCGTGGAAGCAAGGACTGTGCTCCAGAACCATCCTTCCGGATCGATTTTCTTTCGTTTCGATACGGCAAGAGAAATGGGGACATAGGTGAACTCGCCTTTCCAGTACCCTACTACCATATTGGTCCGACCGCTCATCCCCGCATGGACGGCATTGTGGCCAAGGAGCAGGCAGAAGGCAGCATCGTGGGGAGTTGCCGGCACGCTCCTGATGGTGTAGCTGGGGTCGATATATTTCAGGTTTGCGGGAATCCCAAGATTCCTGAAATGCTCTGTTACGGCATTTTTCAGGAATACGCCGATATCGCAGAGCTTCGTGTTGCCCGAAGCATCCGTTTCGTCGCACTTCGTCATGAGTTCCTGGCCGGCACCCTCTGCAACAACTATCACCGCGTGCCCCCGTCGCTCCAGCCTCTCTCGGAGTGCGGAAAAGAAACCTTCGAGGCTAAAGGGCGATTCTGGAATCAGGCAAAAATTGACATTATTGTCTGCGAGAACCGAGTAGGCGGCGATAAACCCGGAATCACGCCCCATGAGCTTGACCAGGCCGATGCCGTTTCGTGCTCCGGTTGCTTCGTTATGGGCGGAGTTTGTTATTTTGCTTGCTTCGGTTACGGCAGTCTCGAAGCCGAACGATTTTTCGATAAAAGAAATATCATTGTCGATGGTCTTGGGAATGCCGATAACCGAGATTTTTAAACCACGCTTTTCTATCTCAGCGGCAATTGCGCCAACGCCTTTGAGGGTCCCATCTCCGCCAATGGCAAACAACATCTGCACATTCATTCGCTCCAGTGTGTCGACCATTTCAGAAACATCCTGTGGGCCTCGAGAAGTTCCGAGAAGACTCCCCCCAACTCCGTGGATGTCGTTGACATTCTGTGGATTCAACTCCCGGGTGGGATGGCCGTAACGCCAACTGAGCCCCTCAAAGCCATAGGGGAAGCCGTAAATGGTTTTCACCCCGTAGTGGTGGAAAGGCTCATCACCAGTGCTCTGATCACATCATTTACACCCGGGCAGATACCACCACAGGTTACGATGCCACATTTCAGTTTTGATGGATCAAAGTAGATTTTTTCTCTTGGTCCGGCCAGCTCCATTGTCGGAAGTTGTTTCCCCTGTTCCAGGCATTGCATGACTTTAGATGAGTGGGAGTCATACAGCATTCGATCATCGTCGGTGACAAAACGTACGCCTTTCATTGGGGACTGGACAGTGCATTTTCCCAGGGTGGGTATGGTGAAGTTAAGTTCTGGTTCATTCACGAAAGTCATTCTCCGGTTGAAGAAATAATGGTTGTCCCGGTTCCACCCAGGTTGCTTACTGCCTGCTTTACGCGTTCAGCAAGTGAAGCTTCTGCCAATGTCAGATAGGTTCTCGGATCATAGGCCTTTTTTCTGCCCACGTCGCCTTCCACCTTAAGCACACCGTCATAATTTTTGAAAATATGATCTGCAATGGGGCGGGTGAAGGCATATTGTGTATCCGTATCAATGTTCATCTTTATCACACCATAGCTGATGGCTTCTCTGATTTCCTCAGGGGAAGAGCCTGACCCGCCATGGAAAACAAGGTCAAAACGCGATCCTATACCGTACATCCTTTCCACTGCATCCTGGCAATCCTTGAGAATTGAGGGTTTCAACGCGACGTGCCCCGGTTTGTAAACACCATGCACATTGCCGAAGGTTGCCGCCAAGAGGTACCGGGCGCCCTCGACGGCATTCAGCCGGCGTGCCGCTTCAAGGGTGTCTTCCGGTGTGGTGTAGAGCTTCGCTGAGGCCTCTGCTTTTATTCCATCCTCCTCTCCACCAACCACACCTGTTTCGATCTCGAGAATGAGGTCGTTTTTTCTGAAACGCTCCAAGAGAGGAACGGCAATGTCGAGATTTTCTTTTAAGGGGAGGGCGCTCCCGTCAAACATATGGCTGCTGAACAGATTGGGAAGGCTTGCTGCCCGTCGGCGTTCCGTTTCCTCCACCAGTGGCAGGACGAAGCTATGGAGTTTGTCCGCCTGGCAGTGGTCGGTGTTGAGAGCCACATACACAGAATATCGCTCGGCAACCCTGTGTATGTGTTCGGCGAGGGAGATGGCGCCCAGTACCATGTCTTTTACGGATGACCCTGAGGCAAAGGCGGCACCTCCGGTTGAAACCTGGATAATACCGTCA
>JAQUHM010000114.1 GCA_028683595.1 Geobacteraceae bacterium
GAAACATTTGTTTCGATTCTCGAAAATGTAGACCTGGTTCTGACAGACATCAAGCATATGGATGATGTCGAGCATAAAAGGCTTACCGGGGTTTCCAACCGGCTCATTCTCGATAATCTCCGCACTGTTTCCAGGCTCGGTATTCCGGTCAGGATCCGCCTACCGTTGATTCCCGGATTGAACGATTCTGTAAAAAATCTCGAAGAAACCGCCGATTTTGTTCACCAAATGAATACTCTGCAGTCACTTGACATCTTACCCTACCACCGGCTTGGTGAAATGAAATGGAGACAGCTTGACCTGGAGTATCCTGCGAGGGATCTGACGCCACATACCGAGCTTGAGGTTAACCACATTGCCCAATTTTTCATCCAGAGGGGAATCCCCGTAAATATTGGAGGCTAGAGGGCAGAAACCTGGTTTTTCCGACGGAATAAATACCACTATTCCACGTAGAGCTTATACGTAAATAAACCTTCCAAGAAGAGATCGCGCCCGAATTTGTGTCAGAGTTAGTTGATTGAGCAAAACCGCAAGCGTAGCAGGGCTACGTCGAGGATTTTGTGATTGAGGCGCTGTTAAAGATGACGTGAAGACGGGATGCGAGCCTGGAATGCTTATGTACGGACAAGCACTTAGTAACAGGGGTTGCAGGCGACTCGTTGGCAGGTACTATTGAAGACGGCCCCATTGTTTCGAGCAATGGGGCTCTTTACGTTTATGGAGAAAAACATTTACATTCGGGAAATACGGGTGGCGCATGCCTAACGGAGATCTGATGAGGAGCGTCAATGCTTTCAGGGGCCAAAAGAATCGAAATGAAAAGGGAGAAATTAGCCACACGGGACACGAGTCAGGCTTCATCAAGGCCACGGGCGACAAAGCTGGTCAAACAAAACATCAAAGCCGTTCTGTCGGGACAAAATACACATTTTTAGGGACAATAATCACTCTTTCAGGCGATATATATTTGATGCTTAACATGATACTACTATATAACAGCGTAACTGTTAACCATTCCAGGTATGTAACGGTACGTTGATCCTCCTTTCCTGGGAGAGGGAGGCCTCTTCCCTCTCCCGCTTTCTTTCCAGGTATTGATGGAAACCTTGTTGAAATGCCCAGCATCTGAATGAAAAAAATCAGTGCTGGAAATTGCAGACCGTATCTATCTAATTTCCATTCTCGAACCTAACATTTTGGAATTGTTAGCACTATTCTTCCGCTATGAAGATTGTCACCTTCGAAAGCCTTTATCGGGGGTCTATATTTCAGTCAGTTAGAAGCTGGATTCCCGATCAGAACCGCTTCGGGAATGACAGGTTTGGAAACTGGCGGAAAATTGATGCAAATCAGGTTCTGATTTTAGAAAATCTTTTGTGAAACAAAAACTAACACGACAGATGGCCTTTTTCTGTCACGATTTGCCATTAAATCAGTAAAGAATGAGCAGTGTTTTCCGAGATACTAGATGCCACTCCATAGATGTGTGATCTCGTGTACCTTGGCGGACATGAGTGTACTGCAAGGATACTGGTCGGAGAAAATGAGCGCAGAACACGCGCTGCATTGTTTTGTCCTGAAAAAGGAGCAAGGTGAATGAAAGGGTAGTGTTATCGAAATATATTTTAAGTCCTTGTGGGGGAAAATCGTTATGCGGAAAAATGGGATGAGAAAACACGATGACGAAGTGCTTTGCTCGGAAGATTCCAATAACGAAATAATTGCCAACAGTATTAAAGCGTTTAATCCTGTTGTTCTTGGCCCGACCCTTGAATATTTGGCCGGAACTGATAAACAGATGATTCACAATGCTTGTTACGCAAAAAAGGTGATGAACAAGGATATTTCCCTTCTTATCATTGGCGAGACGGGGACTGGAAAGGATGTCTTTGCACGGGCAGTGCATCAGGCCAGTGATCGGGCTTCAAAACCTTTTGTCGCACTGAATTGCGCTTCAATTCCCGAGTCGCTGATTGAAA
The DNA here is from genome assembly GCA_028683595.1 of Geobacteraceae bacterium. Lineage (GTDB taxonomy): Bacteria > Desulfobacterota > Desulfuromonadia > Geobacterales > Geobacteraceae > RPRC01. The sequence goes on from JAQUHM010000114.1 coordinate 1,983, forward strand.
GCGAATTGTTCGGCTACAAGCGGGGTGCTTTTACCGGAGCGAACAGCAAGGGGATGCAGGGCAAGATTTTGCAATCACACGGCGGGACACTTTTTCTTGACGAGATTGGCGACATGCCATTGAACCTCCAGACCAGATTGCTTCGTGTCCTCGCTGAAAAGGAGATAATGCCTCTCGGCTGTGAGAGTCCGATAAAGGTGGATTTACATGTTATTTGCGCAACCCTCCGGAACCTTGAGGAGTTTGTCTGTAATGGGTGTTTTCGCGAGGACCTGTATTATCGACTCAATGGTTTCACCATAACCCTGCCCCCCTTTCGTGAAAGACAGGACAAGGCGCTGCTTATCGAGAAGGTGTTTGCAACTGAGGCCGAGAAAGAGCAGCCAGTGGGAATCAATATAGAAGCCTTTGAAATGCTGATGGATTATTCCTGGCCGGGAAACATACGCCAGTTACGCAATGCACTCCGCTATGCCTGTGCGGTTAACGAGACTGGGGTAATCGGTTCAGCGGATTTGCCTCTGGAAGTAATCCAATCGCCCACTTTATCCATCTCTTCAACGAAAGAAGACATCACGGGAAATGGTGAATCTATGGATACCGATTCGATACAATTTGCAGAATGCACCACAATTAGGAACGTATTAAAAAAACAGAAATGGAACATCTCAAATGCTGCGAAAGGTCTCTGTATCAGTAGGGCAACAATGTATAGGAAAATGAAAAAATATAATATTTTCTCTCCGAACGGACTTTAATTACTCACGCAATTCGCAAGCCGCGCAGACTTTCTTGGGAGCCCCATAATCACTGCTTTCTCGGTGTTTATGCAGAGACTTACGCTTGAGCAGCTTCCCGGCCGGGCAGCGGTACATATCTATCTGCGGATCATAAAGAAATTGGTCATCGGTAAAGATGGAACGTTTCTTTGTCCGCTTGAGTGCGGCTTGCCATGGTTGACGATTACTGCATTCGGGTCGGTACTGGAAATGTAACGACTGATCTTCTTCTCGCAGTGCCGCGAAGAACCAGTAAATAAAAATTATTCTGATTTTAGAAAATCTTTTGTTGAAACAAATACTAACACGAGAGATGGCCTTTTTTCTGTCACGATTTGCCATTGAATCAGTAAAGAATGAGCAGTGTTTTCCGAGATACTAGGCGCCACTCCATAGAAGCGTGATCTCGTGTACCCTGGCGGTGCAAGGATATCGGTCGGAGAAAATGAGCGCAGAACACGCGCTGCATTGTGTTGTCCTGAAAAAGGAGCAAGCTGAATGAAAGGGTTAGAGTTATCGGAACGGTATTTTAACGAACTAGGCTTGCCCATGCTTGCTGAGAAATATCCTGGTTATCGGGATAGAATAGCGGCAGGACTGGTTGGCGAGGGTTCTGAATGTTTCGGCTTTGATGATGAAATCTCGAGGGACCATGATTGGGGACCTTCCTTCTGTCTCTGGCTGACCAGGGAGGACCATGAAGCAATTGGCGAATCCCTGCAAAACGACGTTAATAAACTCCCCAGGGAGTTCAGCGGCATTCAGGCAAGGAAAGACAGTTTCTGGGGAAGAGGCAGGACCGGTGTATTTGAGATCGGTGAATTTTACCGACGTTTTCTCGGTACTGACCAGGTACCCGCCAGCTTGAAGGAATGGCGAGCGATTCCCGAAGGCAACCTGGCTGTTGCGACCAATGGAAAGGTATTTATTGACCCGCCCGGAAAGTTTACGGAGTTCAGAGCAAGACTGAAGGAGTTTTATCCCGAGGACATCAGGTTGAATAAGATAGCGTCCCGCTGCATGACCATGGCTCAATCGGGCCAGTATAACTACCTGCGCTGCGCCGGCAGGGGAGAATACCTGGCCGCGGAATATGCCAAAGCGCAATTTGCAGCAGACGCCATCTCCATGGTTTTCCTGATAAACAGGCGATACAGGCCTTTCTATAAGTGGATGCACAGGGCGATGAAAACGTTGCCGATTTTGGGGGATACTATCCATGAACTGTTATTCAGGTTGTTTGCCGTCAATGAATCGGGGCCGGAAGAGCTGAAATTCGAAAGGAAAGGCGATCTTGTTGAGCAAGTCTGTCAATGCATCATTCACGAGTTGCGACGAGAAGGTCTGAGTAATTCCGCAAGTGATTTCCTCCTTGATCACGGTCCGCAGGTGCAGCTCAAGATAGAAAATCCCGAGATAAGAAAGATACCTGTCTGGCTAGAATAATTTCAATGATTGATCCTACTGAATGGGAGGGCTTCATGGACCGTAGAGAAAGTTTGACATCAAGAATAGTGGCGATGGAGTGGGAAATGTTCCGGAATGCTCCCAGCATTGGTGGGCCGGCCCCTTGTCAGCTAGACCAGGCAACGTTTGAAGTAGCAAGGGCCAGTCAAACCATGAGCTGGTCGGAAGCTGCCCTGGAAAGTTACCTTGATGATCTCCAGAAAGCCGAAAAACAGGGGCGAAACCTGGTGACAGAGAAATACGCTCGCATGATGAAATCAACTTCACCCGTTGACTATGCCCGAATAGAGCATCTCCTACCCGCCGTTGATCCGGAGTGTTTGGCCCTGATCGACAAGATTACCGATATCGTTCTTGCCTGGGGTAAAGAGCTTTCCGTGAAGTATCCTGGCCTCATGAAAAGAGCAAGACCTCTATACGGCACGGATGCTGCGCCATCCGATACCTCCATTGAAACGTACTTCAGGGGGGAACTCGCCACCTATTCCCTGAGGACCCTGGAGTTGTATCTTGAAAACAATTTGCGCCAGCAATCCGAAAAAATGAATGGGGCCGAAATAGTCCTTGATTGTACGGTGAAGCGTTACGGTTACAACTCGTTGGCAGAGGCAGAGCAGAAAATCAAGGCAAATGACTGAAAGGCAGATGAAGTTCTATTAGCGTGAAAAGGGGGCTATGCATGGGACCGGACAGTTACGAAAGTGCCAGGATAAAGAGCTGTGAAGCAGCCGAATGCCTTGAAAACGGGGACTATGAAGGAGCGTTGGCCAGCTTTGCTGCGGCAGTGGAGCTTTTGCCTGAAGACGGTCATCTGGCAAAGGCACGGTTATGCAGCAATATCGGCCATATACTGGTGCGGCTACAACAGTACGAAGAAGCTGCAAACTCATTCGGAAAAGCCCTTGCATTATTTTTGCAGAGTGGCGACCGGGTTCGTTCGGCTGAGCAGATTGGCAATATCGGGTCAGTTTACAGGGACACTGAAAACTGGGCTGCCTCGCTGGACAACTACCGCAAGGCATTGACTATCTTCGAGGAGGTGGAGTACAAGGCGGGAATCGCTGATCAGAGCAGTAATATTGGCTATGTCTGTTCCCGGCAAGGGGCGATTAAGGATGCTGTGCAGTATTTTGGGAAGGCAAAAGACCTTTATCTCGAGCTTGGTGAAGACAGGAAAGTCGGTCTCTGCGAACAGAACTTGCAGCAGCTCGAAGCTTTGACAAAAAACCGAGGCTGAAGATCTGATGAACGGAGAGGTACCGCATACCTCTTCAGTGTATCTTGCTTTCGTGGCCCTTGGTACTGATGGCGGGCCGACCCCTGTTCCGGCATTGATTGCCGAAACAGATGAGGAAAAAAAGATCTGCCGAGGCAGCAAACAGATATGATCTCAGGAAATCGACGAAAAATCCCGCTTCATAGTATCCTGTACAGGAGTTTTCGGTCATAAGCCTTGCCAGCTATTTCATCTTTGTAGATACCACCGAAATGCATACAGCAGCCTGACTTCCTGAGACCTGCCAGGTTTTTAAAACCTGGCAGGTCTTTATCATAATCTCTCTAATTCCTCTCTCAGATTCTGTTCCCGGTGGATGGCCGCATAGCGGCCTCCCAAGGCTAAAAGCTCATCATGGGTTCCCTGTTCGGCGATGGTTCCCTCTTCCAGGACGATAATGCGGTCGCATCCCCGCAGTGCCGAAAGTCGGTGCGAGACGATCAGTACGGTGCGTTTTCCGTAGTAGCGGGCAAGGCCGTTCAATATCGCTTCCTCGGTCCTGGCGTCCACCGCCGACAGGGGATCGTCGAGGATCAGGATAGAGGGGTTTTTCAGCAAGGCTCGGGCGATGGCTGTGCGCTGTTTCTGACCACCGGAAAGGGTTACTCCCCGTTCTCCCACCAGGGTGTCGTACCCCTTGGGGAAACCGGCCAGGTCGCTGTCAAGCTGTGCCAGACGAGTTGCGGCTTCCACCTCTGCCCGTGAGGCTCCCTCCCGTCCGTAGGCGATATTTTCCTCTATGGTGCGGGAGAAAAGAAAGCTCTCCTGGGGGACAAAGCCGATGGCATCCCGGAGTTCTTTCAGCGGGAGTTGATTGATATCCGTTCCATCAAGAAAAAGCATGCCGTCCTGGACAGGGTAGAGGCGGGCAACGAGCCGAACGAGGGATGTCTTGCCGCAGCCGACCGGTCCGACAATCCCTATTTTCATTCCCGCGCTGATACGGAGGGAGATGTCTTTCAGGAGTGGTTTACGATTGTAGCCGAAGGAAAGATGGCGAAACTCGATATCCCCGGCTAGTTTCTTTATTCCGACCGGTTGCTTCGGTTCTGCGATCTCGGGCTTAGCCTCGAGCACCGCGTTGAGGCGGGCCATGGAAGCAGCACCGCGCTGGAGGAGGTTCAGAATCCAGCCTATCACCACGGTCGGCCAGATCAGCATCGCCAGGTAGCTGGTAAAGGCGACAAAGTCTCCCAGGGTCATTACCCCGTTTATCACCCGGCTGCCGCCCACAAAAAGGACAATCAGGGTGCTGATCCCGCTCATGGAGGCCATGAAGGGGATGACAATTCCCCGCAGGTTGGCCATTTTCATGCTGCTGTACAGGTAGCGTGCGGACAATTCCCGGAAGGCCTTGGTCCGGAACTCCTCACGGCAATAGGCTTTTACTACGACAGAAGCGGTAATGCTTTCCTCTGCGTGGCTGGTCAGGGCAGCAAGCTGTTCCTGTGCCCGTTTCGAATGGTAGAAGATGCGGCGGCTGACCTGTTTGACCAGAAGGATCATGAGCGGAAAGGGGAGAACGGCACAAAAGGTCAGGAACGGATTGATACGTCCCATGAGGAAAATTGCCGAGACATACACGATCACGGTGTTGATGACATTGAGGATGCCGAAGCCCAGGAGCATCCTGACATTGGAAAGGTCGTTGGAAAAACGGGAGAGCAGATCGCCGGTCCGCTCCCGGGCGAAGTAGGGGAGATCCAGGGAGAGGAGGCTTTTGTACAGGTCTTCTCTGATCCGGTATTCGATGCGTCGGCCGGCATGGAGGAGAGTCGTGCGCGAGAATATTCTGACAATGCCATGGGCAACGGCGACCGCCATGATGATGAGGCCGAAGTGGGCGGGCGAATAGGCGCTGCGTCCGGGAAACTGGAAGCTTTCCACCGCTCGTTTCAGGAGCCAGGGGATCAGCAGGGCGAAACCGTTTGCTCCCGCCAGGAGGAGGATCCCGCTGATATAGGTGCCCCGGAAGGAACGTAAGTAGGCATAAAGTCGGCTGTATTCGTTGATTGTCGTCTCCTGATGGTAACGAAACCGGTGAGGTTCCTTTCGTTCATAGCTCTTGGTTTATAATCCTTATCCCGTACCCCTTAATCCGTACTCCGCCTCCCTGCATTAATACCTCATCCGTACCCGGTAGAGCAATTTCGCTTCCTTGTCTTTCGGCACCGGGATGGAGAACTCGGCGGAAAAGGCATCCCCTTTTTTCCAGGGGTGGGACGCCGAGAGCATGCTCCAGTCACCAGGGACCGGTTCCAGCACCTTGACCACCACATCATCCGTCTTGTGGTTGCGAAGGATTATCTCGAAGGCGGCCTCGTAGGTGTCGGAGGCGATCTTCTTCCAGTCGGTCTGCTTCCGGCTTGCCACCACGTCGAATGCATCCCCCAGCTTGACCCGCAGCTTCTCGTCCTTTGGTGTGTGGTCGATGGCATCTTCGCCTGCGAACTGCAGGCTGCCGTCGCTGTCCTGTTTATAAACGCGGATTGTTCCCTTGGGCAGCGGCATGCCCAGACCGCTTGACTTGCGATTCTCGATTTCCAGGAATACTCCGACCTTGCTGTTGTTGTCCTGTTCTCCAACGAGAGCGTAGAAATAGCGGCGGTCACCGTTCAACAGCAACTCTTTTTTCAGCGGAATACCTGCAGCCTGGAGCAGGCGGATCTGCTTAGTCTGATTGTCCTTGATGGTGGACGGCCGCTCCAGGGTATAGATATGGTACTCGAAAAACCCCTCTTCACGGAACTGTGGAGCTGCTTCGGCCAAGGCCGCCTTATACATCCTGTCCTGATAGCGGGTAGTTTCCTTGACCCGGTTAACATCTCCGGCCACAAGTTTCAGCCTGGCGTTGCGGTAAGTTGTACCGCTCTTGTTATCAAGGGTAACCCAGCCGGCGAAGTCGGCCCGGGTGTCCTTCTCATTCAGGGTCAGGACGTAATCCGCCCTCCAGGAAATCCCGCTGGTAAGGTACGATGCCTCGATCTTTCGGGTTGTTGCCAGATCGCTGTCCACCAGCCAGACCAGGGTGGGCTGCGAGATGAGGTTTTCCGGTACTCCTGGAAGGATGACCCTGCCGGGGTGACCATAGGTGATGCCGTCGCCGATCCGGTAGATCGGCCCGCCGTTATTGGAAAGGAGTGTTGCGGTGACAATCTCTTCCCGCTCCGTGTAGGGATTTTTCTGGTAGAGTTGCACTTCTTTTCCCACGTATTTGTCCAGCAGCTTCTGGGGGTTGAGGAGGTCATACTCGTAGTTCTGTTCCAGGATGCGGAAGCTGCCGGAGTCGGAAAGGCTCGTGATGGAGACGCTGGCCGGAATGATCCCTGAAGCCACATCCATGAAGCGGAGTTCTCCGGTACCCTTTCGCAGGGTGATCTCACGCTGGTCCTTGACCAGGCCGAGGTTGTCATTATAAACGGTCAGTGCCACGCCGGTCTGGTCCTTGAGGGTTGAGGTCGCTGCGGTTCCCGGGACTGCAGCTGAAGCAGAGAACGGGTGGGAAAGCAACAGGGTGGTACTGAGGGTGAACGTGGCTAGCAACGGCAAAAATGATTTTCTCATGGAGCATCCTCCTGGAAATAGGGCGCATCGCTATGATTGGCGTGGGAACAGACACTTTCCTTTATAAGTCATGTGGGTCGGCCGGTCAAGCGTCCGGGTTAAAAGCGTCGGTTTATAGTTTTGACGGCGAGCGCCGAAATGAAGTAAAGTGTCTTCCTGAACTATTAAATACTTCCCAGTCCCTGACGGGTCCTTTTGAAAACTGGAATCAAATGCATTGACAACACGTCCCTCCATGGTTGAAAATTCATGGTCAGGGCCGTGTTCCGTTGTTGACGTTCTGATGGTCCGAAAATCACTTCATTGCTTCTTATTAATTTCTCGGGAAAGGTTGATTCATGGAGATACGGTTTGGTACTGATGGGTGGCGGGGGGTCATCGCCCGCGAATTTACCTTTGAAAATCTTTCCATTGTTGCCCAGGCGACCATGGACTATTTCATAGAGCAGGGTTTGAATGATGCGGGACTGGTAATCGGCTATGACCGGCGTTTTCTTTCTCGCCGATTTGCCGAAAAGGTTGCCGAGGTAGCGGCGGGGAACGGCATTAGGGTCTGGCTCACCGACCGCTATACGCCGACCCCTGCGGTTTCCTGGGCAGTCCATGAGTTTAGTGCGGGCGGCGGGATCATGATTACCGCAAGTCACAATCCTCCCGAATACAACGGTTTCAAGATCAAGGAGAACTTCGGCGGTTCGGCCCGGCCTTCCACGACCAAGGCTGTGGAGGAGATTGTTGCAGGAAACCTGGCGCGAGGGCGAGAGGTTCTCGAAATGCCACTGGCTGAGGCTATTGACGCCGGACGGGTGAAACTTTTCGATGCCGGAGTGTCCTACCGGTTGCAGCTGTCCCGCTATGTGGATCTGGAACGGATTCGTGCTGTCGCGATCCCGGTGGCGGTGGATCCCATGTATGGTGCCGGCGTCGGGTTTTTACCGGAGCTGGTTCCCGGAGCGTTTGAGCTTCATACCGAGGAGAACCCCGGCTTCGGCGGTGTCCCGCCCGAGCCGACACCCGAGAACCTGGCGGAACTGTCCGCTCTGGTGAAGGAAGGCAATTTCAGGGCAGGCCTTGCCCTGGATGGGGATGCGGACCGGATCGGTGCGGTGGACGAGAACGGGGAGTTCTTCTCGTCGCACATGATTTTCACCGTGATTCTCCGCCATCTCCTGGAGCATCGGGGGATGCGGGGCTCGGTGGCGAAAACCGTTTCCACCACCAGGATGGTTGATCTCCTTTGCGAGAAATACGGCCT
>JAQUHM010000115.1 GCA_028683595.1 Geobacteraceae bacterium
GCAGCCAGTGTCTGAAAAACTTCTCATTGAACTGCTGGAAGCGGCCATGTGCGCCCCCTCGGCGGGCAACGAACAGCCCTGGCAGTTTGTGGTGATCGACCAGCGCAGCAAGCTGGACGAGATTCCAAAATTTCATCCCTATGCCAAGATGGTCTCCGAGGCGCCAGTAGCTATCCTCGTCTGCGGTGACCTTGGCAAGGACTTGCACAGGGGATACTGGGTTCAGGACTGTGCCGCTGCCACGGAAAATATCCTTATTGCGGTGCAGGACAAGGGCCTCGGCGCTGTCTGGGTGGGAATTTATCCACGGGAGGACCGGGTTCAGGCGCTGCGGGCTTTGTTGAATATTCCGGAGAGCATTGTCCCCTTTGCCCTCATTCCTCTCGGCTACCCGGCTGAGGAAAAGCCCCCGGCGAACCGCTTTGATGCTGAACGCATTCACTACAACGGCTGGTAGGCTCAATGAAAAAAGAAATTGATGAATTCTGCCGCTATCTGAATGTCGAGCGGAACGTATCTTCCCACACCCTTGACGCCTATCAAACCGATCTGGAGATGTTCCGGGAGTTCGTTGCCAGGGAACTCGGACCGTCCGTCACGGTGGAATCGGTCAGCCACCTTCTGATCCGCCGCTACCTGGCACGTCTGACAATCGATCACGCAAAGAGTACCTTGGGCCGGAAGCTGGCGGCGATCTGTTCCTTCTTTAAATATCTGATGAGGGAGGGGAAGGTCTGCAAGAACCCTGCGGAACTGGTGAGTACTCCGAAGAAGGAGAAAAGGGTCCCGTATCACCTGGATATCGACGAAGTGACTTCACTTGTCACAGCCCCGGCCGGTATGGACTTGCTCGCCCTTCGGGATCGGGCAATTCTGGAAACACTGTATTCCTGCGGGCTGCGAGTCAGTGAACTGACCGGCCTGGATGTCGGGGGAGTTGACCTTTGCGAAGGTCTTGTCCGCGTTTTCGGGAAGGGCGGGAAGGAACGTATCGTTCCACTGGGAAGCCAGGCCAGTTCCGCCATCAGCGACTACCTGACGGCGAGAAAAAATCCGCCGTATGACGCACCGCTGCTGGTTAATGCGCGAGGAGGAAGGCTTACCAGTCGCAGTGTCGGCCGCATCGTTGATAAATACATCTTCCACATTGCAGCCATGAAGAAAATCTCCCCCCATACCCTCCGTCACACCTTTGCCACCCATCTTCTCGAAGGGGGAGCAGACCTGCGATCCATCCAGGAACTCCTCGGCCATGCCTCTCTCTCCACTACCCAGAAATATACCCACGTCAGTATTGACCGTCTCATGGAGGTCTATGACAAGGCCCATCCCAAGGCACGGAAGAGGTAACTTTCTTCTTCTGAAAATAACTTTGTCGCCGGTTTTATTTCGATCAGTTTGGAAGATCTTCATGTGGCCGGTATTCCGCCAGGAAGTATTTGACGGATAGATAATGCGGCTCGGTGGTCACGGTCCCTTTCTGCGTTAACAGCGAGTTAGACTTCGCTTGTTCAGGGCAGGTTGCCAGTGAGTATTTCAGCTGCTTTGTGGGATAGCGGACAACAGTTTGTAGAGGTTGTCCGTGCGGACAATAACAGAAAATTAGCGTTAAAATGTTGACAATTGCTAATTTGTAAATTATATTTTTCATAAATGGTGTTCCGGCGTCAAGCATCTTTTGGGCGAGTAAAAACATTTTTCCGCAGGCGGGGTTACGGGAGGTGGCGGATGATGATAGAGGTTTTGTTGTGTGGTAATACGGAGCCTGAAACAATTCCAGATTACGTGCTTGGAGAGTTGCTTTTGAGGGGCCGGGTTGAGGGCTTTCGGCGTTCCAGTGGGTGGGTGGTAGTTGGCCGCGACCCTATCAGAAAAGCGGCTGGCGGGAAGTACTCCGGTCCAGAGAAAAGGCGGCGGCGGAAAGGATCCTGCCTGACGTGTCCGGAAATGATAGGTGGGGAATGTGTCAATACAGGTTGTCCGGAACACCATTGTAATGCCAAGGTCTTTGGTCTCAGTTAGTGTTCCAGACGTTAAGAGTACTCTTTCAGGAGTCAAGAAAACCCGCTTTGCGAGAGCGGGTTTTCTTGTATAATACAGGCGGGAATGTTTACAAAAATAACTCCATCTGCTTCCATTCCTGTTTCCTTGCTTTTGGTCCCGGGTAGTAGCGGGGGCAGTTGGCAATAACTATCTCGGGAGACTGCTTGCAGTGTCGTCGGCACGAGACACATAACCGGTTTGCGTTGGGTTGTGGTTTCATGGCAATCAGGAAATCTTGCGGACCCAGCCGAAAGTATCAGGAATCTTTCCGTACTGAATTCCGGTAAGGGTGTCGTAAAGCTTTTGGGTCAGGTTTCCAACGCCGCTGTTGCCGATTGTTAAGGACTCGTCCTTGTATCCAAGGACTCCGACCGGGGTGATGACTGCTGCTGTGCCGCTGCCGAATGCTTCTTTTACCTTGCCTGCTCGGATGTCGACAACCAGCGCATCTATAGCTATCTGTCGTTCTTCGATGCGAAAGCCCATTGTGTCGGCAAGTTTCAAGACCGAGTCGCGGGTAACGCCCTTGAGAATGGAGCCGGTGAGGGGGGCGGTGACAACGACATCCTCATAGACGAAGAACATGTTCATGGAGCCCACTTCTTCGATATATTTTTTATGACAGCCATCCAGCCAAAGTACCTGGTCGAAGCCCTTCTTTTTCGCAATCTGGGCAGCCTTGAGAGAAGCGGCGTAGTTGCCACCGGTCTTGGCTTCACCGGTCCCGCCGGTAACCGCCCGAACATAATGGTCTTCCACGAGAATGTTGACAGGGTTGAAACCGGCTGCATAGTAGGCGCCGACCGGAGACAGGATGACGAAGAAATAGTAGTGGTCGGATGACTTGACGCCGAGAACAGGTTCGACGGCGATGATTGCGGGGCGGATATAGAGGGAGGTGCCTTCTGTGCCGGGGATCCAGTCTTTTTCCAGGCGCACGAGTTGAGTTATGGCTTCGAGAAAAAGATCTTCCGGGACTTCCGGCATGCAGAGTCGCTCGGCTGATAGGTTGAAGCGGTGCGCATTAATTTCCGGTCTGAACAGAGCGATGCTTCCATCGGCCCATTTGTAAGCCTTCAGACCTTCGAAAATTTCCTGGGCATAATGAAAAACGAGCGCCGATGGATCGAGGACAAAGGGAGCGTAAGGCTGAATTCTTGCGTCAACCCATCCCTCGGAAGCTTTCCATTCCACAAGAAACATCCGATCAGTGAAAATTCTGCCGAAGCTGAGAGCGGATTCATCGGTAAACTTGGTTTTCTTTTTTTCTTCCGGAAGGGGAAGAACCTTGATTTCCATGATGCAACCTCCCGTAAAGGCCGGGAAAGAGCCTTCTTCATTAAGTATTGTGTGTAGCATATATTGCCTTTGCGGGCAAGATTTATTCACTCTCTCTGTTTTTCCAAGATATGAGAAGGAAGGCCGAGCCGTTCCAGTAAATATGAGGCCTACGGGTGGCTGGTGGGTGCAAAAGGGGAAGGGGGAGAGTGGCAGAAATTTCAGTTATGATAAAATAATTCTGACGCATGATCCGGTTCCACTGTCCCTGTTCCGATTTTATCTGTACAAAGATTGTACATGCGCCATTGCCGCCACACTGCCTGGGAGAATTGACGAAAACTCATTTTTCCTGTTGCTAAGTGGAATTTTTCCTGCTATATTTTTAGCACTCAGTGAATGAGAGTGCTAACATGTCCCGATGCAGTGCATCGGGATTTCTTTGAGAAGGAGGTTGTTTCCATGACCGGTTCTTTCCCCGTACTGTCCGACAATCTGCAAAAATATTTTGCTGAGATAAGAAACTTCCGTGTTCTTGCCCCGGAAGAGGAATATCAACTCGCAGTAAAATTCTACGAAGAAAAGGACCTCGAAGCTGCCCACACGCTGGTTACTTCCAATCTTCGCTTCGTGGTGAAAATTGCCGGGGAGTATCGCGCCTACGGTATGAAGATGCTCGATCTGATTCAGGAAGGCAATGTGGGACTTATGATGGCGGTTCGCAAATTCAACCCGTATAAAGGTTTTCGCCTCATCTCCTATGCCGTCTGGTGGATACGGGCATATATTCAGAACTATATCATCTCAACCTGGAGTCTGTTGAAGATCGGCACCACCCAGGCCCAGCGGAAACTGTTCTTCAAGCTGAAACAGGCAAAAAATGCGGTAAAAAACATGTTTGGGGAGGATGATGTGCCTGCGGCATCCCTGTCTCTTGACGTGAAGGAATCTGAATACCTCGAGATGGAGCAGCGGTTGCGTGGCGACTTCTCCCTTGATTCCGAAATGGTTGCCGGTGAAGGGTATACTATGCTGGATTCCCTTGCCGATGATCGGATGAATCAGGAGGAGCTGTTTGCCGAGAATCAGTCGGCGGCTATTTTGGAGAGAGAAGTATCTCAAGCCGTGTCGCGCTTGAATGAAAAAGAGAGATTCGTGATCGAACGCCGGGTATCGGCTGAAGACCCGATGACTCTCCAGGAGATAGCGGACCACTTTTCTATTTCACGGGAAAGGGTGCGCCAGATAGAGGAGGGGGCATTGAAAAAAATGAAGTCGCTCCTTATGCCTGTCGTGTCACAGGGTATGGAGTCTTCACATTCTTTTGCCTGATCGGATCGGGTAAGGGGCTGTTTCAGTGCCCGCTGCACTGTCTTGACAGTTTTCCAGTAGAGAAACACGCGAATTCCCGCTGAGTTTCGGGCAGTTTGCCGCCAGATGCCCGTATAATGATAATTGCATTGACAAAATTTATATGCTCCCGTATCCTTTTCCAACAATTCAATAAAAGACTTTCTTATCAAGAGTGGTGGAGGGATAGGCCCTGCGAAACCACAGCAACCGGCCCGGAAATGGGTGTCAGGTGCTAAATCCTGCCGTATGGCATAGATGAGAAAGGTGTTTCAGGCGGATACGCACCCGGAAGCCCCTTCTCTTCAAAGAAGGGGCTTTTTTTGTATCCATGGCGGAAACTCTTTACCCTGATTCCTGTGAGTAGCCCATGTCTGTCGGCATTGTAGAAACACAATTCGTTACCTTCGATACCGAACTTCGTCTAGAAAGCGGCCGGATTCTCGGCCCGATAACTCTTGCCTACGAAACCTACGGAACCCTGAACAGCAGTCGTTCCAACGCTGTAATGATCACCCACGCCTGGACCGGAAACGCCCATGTGGCGGGTAAATTCAGTGAAGATGACCAGAAGGTCGGTTGGTGGGATGCCATCGTCGGACCGGGGCGTTTGCTTGATACCGACAAGTATTTCGTTATCTGTTCCAATATCATCGGCTCATGCTACGGTTCCACCGGGCCTACCTCCCTCAACCCGAAAACGGGAAAACGCTATAACCTGTCATTTCCGGTTATCACGGTCCGGGATATGGTGCGGGCGCAAGCCCTGCTGCTTGACCACCTGGAAATTGACAAGCTGCTGACCGTGCTTGGCGGCAGTATGGGCGGCATGCAGGCCCTGGAATGGGCAACCTGCTTTCCTGACCGGATTGCCTCGGCTGTTGTCCTGGCTACGAGCGGCAAGCCGTCTCCCATGGCCATTGCCATGAATGCCGTGGCTCGCTGGGCTATCTTCAACGATCCGACCTGGAAAAAAGGCGAATACCGTAAAAACCCGAAGGACGGTTTGGCTCTGGCCCGCGGCATCGGTCACATTACCTTTCTTTCCGATGAGTCCATGTGGAACAAGTTCGGCCGACGGTTCTCGGCGCGGGATGGTTTGTTCGACTTCTTCGGCCGCTTCGAGGTAGAGCGCTACCTGTCCTACAACGGCTACAACTTTGTGGACCGCTTTGATGCCAACTCTTTCCTCTATCTGGCCAAGGCCCTTGATCTGTATGATGTTGCCTGGGGCTGCGAATCGCTCCAGGAGGCATTTGCCCCGGTAACGGCGCCCATCCAGTTCTATGCCTTCACCTCTGACTGGCTTTATCCGCCTACGCAGACCGAAGAGATGGTCAATGTCCTGAAAGAGCTGGACAAGCCGGTCGAGTACCACCTCATCGAATCTGTGTACGGCCATGACGCATTCCTACTGGAACACGAGACCTTTGCTCCGTTCGTAATGGATTTCCTCGACCGGATATCTTCCCGGTAATGACCCTTGCCTACTCCTACATTTCTACCCGTGTCACAACTCCCTGCAGTTTGCTTGACGGCAGATTATAGAACTGGACAAAGTTCGGGGTCTGCTTCTTGATCGTACTGAAGATTTTCCAGAACGGGTTCCTCGAAGAGATGTCCTCTACCCCATAGAAGATGACCTTTTCCTCGATTCCGGCTTTTCTCAGCAGTTTTTCCAGCTCCACTATTTCCAGGTAGCCAGCGCGCACCTCGAGCCCATCCAGACCGGGGCCGATGTCACGTATCAGCTTGGTCTTCATCCCGAATGGTTCGTCAATTCGGACAATAGAAATGAAAACGTTCCTTTCGTAAATGATGCTGCTACGGAAAATGCAGTGAACGATATAGGGTGGAACGACCGCTATTTCCTTGGTGAAGAAGATGCCGGTGCCGGGTATGTTGTTTCCGGTTTCGTATATCTGGGCATAGCTGAGCAGAAAGGTTTCCAGGTCCAGGGGGCGCAGGGCACGATAGAGTGCCCGTTGTCCTTTTGTCCAGATCAGGATCGTCAGCAGAGGAATTGAGGCGATGACGAGCGACCAGTAGCCGCCAAGATGGAGTTTGTTGAGGCAGGCGAGAAGGAAGATGATATCTGCTGCGGTTACCAGCACGGCAAAGGGTACTTTCCAGCGCTTGGTGGTGCGGGAAAAGATCATGATCATCATGATCCCGGTGATACTCATGGTCCCGGTAACGGCGAGGCCGTATGCCGCAGCGAGGTTATCCGATTTCCTGAAGAGAACCATGATAAACAACACTGCAATCATCATCAGCCAGTTGACCGAGCCGATGTATATCTGTGACTTGAGATGGGTGGATGTGTATTTCACCCGGAGAAGCGGCATGATGCGGGTAGTTATTCCCTGGTAAACAATCGAGAATACCCCGCTGATCATTGCCTGTGAGGCTATGATGGTGGCGGCGATGGTCAGGAGGAGAAACGGGACATACAGGTAGGGAGCTTGCCACTTGACCATACTGAAGAGAATGCTTTTCGCTTCCGGATGGGTGACGATGAAGGCCCCTTGTCCCAGGTAATTGAGTACAAGTGCGACAAAAACAAAGTACCATGCTCTGCGGATCGGCTGTCGCCCAAGATGTCCCATGTCGGCATAAAGAGCTTCACCGCCAGTTGCACAGAGGATGATTTCCGAGAGGATAAAGAAGCCTGAAAGACCGTTTTCCAGCATGAAAGAAATGGCGTAATGGGGGCTGATGGCCTTGAGGACTCCTGGATGACCGGCGATGGAAACAATGCCGGAAAGGGAAAGAGTCAGAAACCAGAGGATCATGATGGGTCCGAAGGTGGCGGCAACTCTGTCTGTGCCTTTGGATTGGAAGACGAACAAGAGTACGGCTATCAGCGCGGCGATTGCGATTACGGTTCCCTGGTGAAGACTTCCCATGCCCGGAATCAGATGCATCCCCTCAACTGCTGACAGAATACTGATGGCCGGGGTAATGACCCCGTCTCCCAGGAGGAGTGATACTCCCAGGAAGGAGAGAAATCCGACGAAAGCCATCTGTCTTCCCGGTTTCATGAGACGGGTGAGGATTTCCTTGAGTACGATGGTTCCTCCCTCACCTTTACGACCAAGGCTCATGGCGAGCCAGGAATACTCAACGGAAACGAGAATGGTCAGGGTCCAAACGACAAGGGACAGAATTCCGAGCACGTTGTCGGGGGTCGGCCGGGTGAGGGCGAAAACGACTGTCAGGGTATAAATGGGGCTTGTGCCGATGTCCCCGAATACGAGCCCAAGGGACTTGGTAATTCCTTTCCAACATGAATCGGTATTTTCCAGCTTCATACGGTCCTTTCCTGAAGCCAATGGAGCCGGATAGAATAACGGCTGCACCTGCCGGTTCTTGACTTTCCTTGCCTGTTTTACCGATTGTTTTTGCTGTTGGAAGGGCCTTTTGAACGAAAAAAAGCCACAGGCAATGAACCTGAGGCTTTCGGCCACGTCCGCTGCTCTTCCAAAGGCCTACGAGGTTAGCTGACGGGCTCGGGCTTGGAAGTGCCCTATCCTGGAAGAATTCGCCCCGAAAATCGGGTCCCCCGCATCCGCCAGTTTCCTGACGAATCTCGGCTGCAAATATTCTTTTTGTAATTGAACGGTATAATTGTAGAAGTATTTTTTTTTCTGTCAATGGTATTTTTCTTACATATCTTTAAGGTGTTACGCATATGGTAAGAATTCGCGGCAGAATTGTCGGTTAGTGTTTTAAACGGAAATTTCCCCCGGCATTCCACATTTTTCGTTCCTTGCTGTTAGCCGTCATGGGCACTGCTTGTCCGGCGTTGCCATGGTATGTCTGAGGGGCTGAATCCTTCGGGCTTCACTTTTTTCTGCTCTCCGTGTATGGTGAATAGCGAGAAAATACTCCCTTCGCATCATGAACCAGAGGAGTTACTGCTATGGGTCTGCTTACCGTTTCCTGTCCTTCCTGCGGCTTTTCCCGCCAACTGCCTTCGGAGAAAGTTCCTGATGGTCCACGTCGCGTCACCTGTCCCCAGTGTAAAGAGACTTTTGTCTATGATAAGTCCTCTCCTGCCGCAGTGAAAGAGGAAGATTCTGAAACCGGTTCTGCCCAGGCATCAACAACTTCCGGTCCTCCGTTTACGAAGCCTTCACCACCGGAAGCCCCTTCTGCTTCGCTCGACGATTTCCAAGGCCCAGTAATGGAAGGTTCGTCAGCAACCTCATCTGAAGATCCGCCAGGTCCGCCGACCGTGCCGGAAATGACCGATATCGGAGACCTGTTCCGCCAGAGTTGGGATATTTATCAGAAGCGTTTTGCAACCCTTGTTCTCCTCTATCTTCTGGCGATGCTGGCTATCGCTATCCCCACGGCTCTGGCAGTGGGGATAGCTTTCTTCATGACCTTGATCGCTGGCGGCACCGCATTTTTCGTTACGGTTTCCCTTGGCATCCTGGCTGGTATTGCCTGCTTTCTCTGGTGTTACAGCGGCTTCCTCTGTGCCGTGCTGGACGATTCACTCCGGCTTGAGGACGCGCTCACCCGTGGCAAGAGGATGATTCTTCCCCTTGCCTGGATTTTTCTGCTGACCGGTTTCATCATTATCGGTGGCTACCTCCTTCTTTTCATTCCCGGTGTGATCTTCACGGTCTGGTTCTTTCTTGCCCAGTTTATTATGTCCGGTGAGAATGTCCGTGGTATGGACGCTCTTCTCAAAAGTCGGGAGTATGTGCGCGGGTATTGGCTGGACGTTGCGCTACGGCTGTTCCTTATCTGGGTGGTGTCCGGCGTTGTGAGTGCGATCCCTTTTTTCGGGTTCATCCTTGCGGTGCTCTTCTTTCCCTATCTGATGATTTTTCATTGCCTGATCTATCGGGACCTGCGCGCAATTAAGGGCGATACCTCCTGCCCCTGCAGAACAAGAAACAAGCTCCTTTGGCCGGGTGTTGCCCTGGTTGGCTGGATTATCATACCGATAATCCTGATGCTCCTCTTCGGCTCGTTGTTTTGCGGAAAATATCACCAGGGAACCAGGGTGCAGGTCGAAACGACACGTGGAGAAAGTGGACATTTCTGTGTGGCGACCTTTCCACCAATGGTCATTGAAATAGTGAATGGGGTGTGAGCGATCCCGCCGCAAAAGGTGCTCTGAAGCTTTCTTTCGCCCTCCTTGAGGGGAATGGCCCCTCGGTGCGGTCTTTCGTCCTGATTCATTTCTATTCTATCTTGGCGGGTTGCCTCCCCTTCTTCTGGCGGGTATGATTGTTACAACGCGAATCCGTGAGCATTTTGATTGCATTGCTACCTGTTGCGATAAAGAACTCAGCGGAAATTACGCCGAATTCTCTGCAAGAGAGGACTGCTACGTGGAAACCGACCCTGTTCTTTTACCCGCAGATGAGTACAACAGGAATCTGCTGAATAACGTCCATCCAGCCGATTGGGTCAACCCGGAACCAGCTTCCCG
>JAQUHM010000116.1:0-410 GCA_028683595.1 Geobacteraceae bacterium
CGGAGCAGGGTTGGCTTGCCCGCTTTCCCATGTGGGATTGGGTGGGTGGCCGTACTTCGGTCACTTCTGTTGTAGGACTGCTGCCTGCCGCACTTCAGGGGATCGACATCGATGCTTTCCTGGAGGGGGCCAGCCGTTGCGATGCCCTGACCCGCTTGCCCAGCAACCACAAGAATCCCGCGGCCAGGCTGGCACTCGTCTGGTTTCACGCAACCAGCGGGAAGGCGACACGGGACATGGTTGTCCTGCCCTACAAGGACCGACTGCTCCTGTTTTCGCGATATCTGCAGCAACTGGTCATGGAGTCCCTCGGCAAGGAGAAGGACCTTTCCGGCAAGGTAGTCCATCAGGGACTCTCGGTCTATGGAAACAAAGGTTCCACCGACCAGCATGCCTTTGTTCAGCAGTTG
>JAQUHM010000116.1:420-10103 GCA_028683595.1 Geobacteraceae bacterium
GCAGTTGCGGGATGGCGTTGACAACTTCTTCGTAACTTTTATCGAGGTTCTTCGTGATCGTGAGGGTGTGTCTTGCCCGATGGAACCGGGTGTTACGAGCGGAGATTATCTGAGCGGTTTTCTGCAGGGAACCCGGAAGGCCCTGTACGAGAACGGCCGGCAGTCACTCACCATAACCCTCGAAGGGGTTGATGCCCGATCCGTCGGAGCGCTGATAGCCCTCTTCGAGCGCACGGTCGGCTTTTATGCCTCCCTGATTGGAATCAATGCTTATCATCAGCCAGGGGTCGAGGCGGGCAAAAGGGCTGCAACCACCGTACTGAGCCTGCAGCAACACGTACTCGCCTGCCTGCGCAACAATGGGGAGAAATCCATGACAGCCGAAGAGGTTGCGGTGGCAATCGGTGCCATGGATGAGGTAGAGAGCGTTTTCCGGATACTCCTTCATGCCGCGTCAAATGAAGATCACAAAATCCGGATGGATCGGAAAAAGGTCTGGTCGTCGAGTCGATTCAGTTCGGTTTAGTCCGAAACGGGCAGGAACAGACATTATTCCTGCCCTGATCGAGGCGGCTGGTGGAAACAGGTTTCCATTTCCCCCGGTTTTTTCGGGGGGGCAGGGTCCGCAATCCTACTTGAGCTGGAAGGATACCTTGAGAACTACCTGGTATTCACTCACCAGGCCATCGTCGTCTACGTGCCCATGAATTTCCTCGACTTCAAACCAGGAGACCTTTTCGAGTGATTTGTGGGCTTTCGCAACTGCTGTCTGGATGGCATCCTCGATCCCTTTTTTCGAGACACCGATTACTTCAATCTTCTTGTACACCCTGTTTTCTCCGTAATGCATGATGACCTCCTTGTGACAGGTAATGTCTTCTTCAATGGTAGCACCACACACAGCACTGTAAAGCGCTCATTTTTTTCTTTGTTTCAGAAAAAGCATACAACCGGCCAATCGAATGGGACCTAGGTTTGATATCGTGTCGAGAGAGGAGATCATCGTGACATCGCGGGAGTGCAGAGAAATGGTCTCCCGTTGGCTTGAAGAGGGAAACTTCGAAGAGTGGTTGCCCGAGGTGACCGCATTGCGTGGCGTGCAACAGCCGGAGGAGTACCATGGTGAGGGGGATGCATTTGTCCATACTCTGCTGGCAATGGAGGCGGTGGATGATGACGAAGATCCACGGGTTTTCTGGGGAGCGCTATTGCATGACATTGGCAAGTCGGAAAAGACCTTTTTCGATGGCAGTCGCTGGCGCTCGGTCGGCCACGCCGAGGCCGGGGCGCAGTCGGTTCCTGCTATCATGGCGCGACTGGGTTTACCCGAATTGGCCTGCGATGTGGCATGGCTGGTCAGACATCACCTGTTTCATTTTTCCTGGAACCTCGGGAATGACATCCGCTTGACACGAAACCAGCGCAGGTTTCTGGAGCATCCCCTGTTTCCCTGTCTGTTGAAGGTTTGCCTGGCCGATGCAGCCGCATCCCATGGTCTGAGCGACAAGGGAAGCAAAATCAGGCTGATTGCGGAGATTTTTGAGGAAGAATATTGTGAAGGTAAGACGTAAGACGTAAGACGTAAGACGTAAGACGTAAGACGCATAAGCCCGTTCCTGGAGCTTTTCACGTCTCCCCTCTTACATCTCACGTCTCACCGGTTTCTACAGTAATGCCTTTGCCGCATTCAAAGCTGCATCGTAATCGGGCTCATCGGTGATTTCCGGGACGATCTGCACATAGCGGATTGTGTTGGTGGCATCGACTACGAAAACGGCCCGGGCAAGGAGCTTGAGTTCCTTGATCAGGAGCCCGTAAGTATTGGCAAAAGAGCGCTCCTGGTAGTCGGAAAGGGTCTTGACCCGGTCTATGCCGGCAGCCCCGCACCAGCGGGCCTGGGCAAAGGGTAGGTCCATGCTGATGGTGAGCACTTCGATGCTGTCTGGTAAAGCGGCGGCCTCCTTGTTGAACCTGCGGGTTTCCGTGTCACATACCGGTGTGTCCAGAGAGGGAACTGCACTGAGTATCTTGATTTTACCGGAATAATCAGCCAGCGTGACCGGAGCCAGGCCGTTATCCACTACCTGGAAATCGGGGGCTGCAGTTCCGGGCTTCAGTTCTTTGCCAACCAGGGTCAGCGGATTTCCCTGAAATGTAATGATTCCTTTTCTTTCCTCCATGGGTTCCTCCTTGTTATCTAGAGTGATAAGAATTCCTTTTTGTCACTAGTGTACCACACCATTTGAAAATGGCTCCGGAAGCCATGGGTAAAAACTCTTTCAAGCGAATGCACAATCTTCTGTCATCAATGTACCTTGCTATCATGGGGGGAATTCTTTCATGAAATTCAACCAGTCCGGATTTTCATTATCAATCAGGTCCTTTCACGTCATGGCCGCTGTTTTCCGTCCGATGCTGCATCCGGATTCATCAGCTGGTGGATATCTGTTCGAAGTTCTTCAACCTTGAACGGTTTCTGTATGAAATCGGATGGTCTGTCTCCGGTGAAGTGGCTTGACACATCTTTCTCACTATAGCCGCTGCTGATGATTACCTTGACATCTGGCCTGATGCGTCTCAGCCCGTGGAATGCGCTTGCTCCATCCATGTTCGGCATAGTCATGTCCAGGATTACAAGATCAATTTCAGATGCCTGCTCTCTGAATATCCGTAGTGCTTCGTTGCCGTCAGCCGCACCGATCGCCTGAAATCCGAGATATTCAACAATTTCCATGCACAGGTTGCGCACATCATCTTCATCATCCACAACGAGGATTTTGCCCGAAATTGCCCCGAGCGTCTTCGACTCACCCGACCGTGCTGTAATCATCCTCGGCCGGGCTCCTGCTCTGCAAATGGCGGGGAACAGGACACGGAAGAGGGTGCCCCGTCCAGCTTCGCTCTCCAGCAGGATGGCCCCGCCATGGACCCTCACGATTCCCAGCACCGCCGACATCCCCAAACCCCGGCCCATGAATTTGGTCGTATAGAAGGGCTCGAAGAGGCGTGTCTGTGTCTCATCATCCATGCCGCAGCCGTTGTCCGACACTTCCAGGTAGACGAATTTGCCGGAGGAAGGCCTCTCTTCAACACGGCTGCGGCTGAGATACGCGTCATCGCAATTCAGCACTCCGGTACCGATGGTTATGAGGCCGTGACCCGCGCCAATGGCTTCAGCGGCATTGATGATGAGGTTCATGGTCACCTGCTGGATCTGCTCTTGATCGGCCTTTATCCAGGGGAGATCCTGAGCTGTGGTAATCCTCAGCTCAATGTTCCGTGTTACAGACGTACGGAACAAGGCCGCATACTCCAGAACAATATCATTAAGGTTTATTTCTTTCAGCAAGAGCTGGCCTTTGCCTGCATAGTCAAGCATCTGGCCGATAAGCTTCGCAGCGCGCTGGCAGGCTTTCATGGCATCTTTGATGTTTTTGTGAGCAGGTGAATCAGGAGGGACTTTCAACCGGGTCAGATCCAGGTTGCCGAGAATGACCGAAAGGAGGTTGTTGAAGTCGTGTGCGATACCTCCGGCAAGTACCCCTAGGCTTTCCAGCTTCTGGGGATGCAGCAGTCGGCGCTCCATTTCCAGCCGCTCCGCCTCGATGTTTTTCAGTTCCGTAATCTCGCGGCTGATTCCGAAGATGCCCACAGAATTGCCCTGCTCATCACACAGCGAGCCTTTGGTTGTCAGAAAGACCTTGTGCTCTCCCTTGCAGACAAATTTTTCCTCGAAGGTTACGGTCCTGGGGTCAGCCATCAAAGATCGATCCATGTCCATGACCGCCCGTGCTTCTTCTTCGGAAAAGAGAAAAGTGTCATCCTTGCCGATTGTCTCTTCGGTACTCTTGCCGGTAAGACAGGATGCCGCAGTATTGAAGAGACGAAAGCGACCATTGAGGTCTTTCGCATAGATTGAATCAGATGTTCCCTCTACTATTGCATTGAGCAGCTTCCTGCTTTCCCTGAGATAATCATTCGCCTGCTTCTGTTCGGTTATGTCGCGAAAGCTCCAGACCCGCCCGACGACCCTTTTGTCGATGCGCTGGGGACGGGAGTACCTTTCAAAGACTCGGCCGTCCCTGAAGTGAAGGATATCCAGGCTCTCTTCATCTTCCTGGCTGTAGAGATCCCTCACTTTTGCATTGAATTCGTCGGGATTGATTATTTGATCCGCGACATAGGCCAGAGCCCAGTCATCATTTTGCGCTTCGATCAGATCACCGGGGATATGCCACAATTTCAGGAATTTCTGATTGTAGTCGACGATTCTGCCTGCCCTGTCAACGACGAGAATGCCGTCGGCGGTTGATTCAAAAGTGGCTCTGAGTAGAGAAACGGAGCGGCTTGAAGCCTCTTCTGCCGACGTGCGAGCTTCCACTTCCCTGCTCAGCTTCCTGTTGGTCTGCTGAAGTTGATCTTTGGATGTGTTCAGGGCAATGGTTTGTTGCGACAGTTCTTCCATTGACCCATGCAAACGCCGGTTCAGTCTCCAGGATCTGACCGCGAACAGCGAAATGAGAAAAATCGCCACTGATGCGGCCAGCAGATGTGGCCAGTACAGGGAGAGGATCATTCCCGGAGTTATCCGGTCTAGGTTCTTGTACGGACCCACATGAAGTTCCCGCAGGAGCTGGTGGACATTCGAGTAATCAGCCGGGGTTGTCCAGCCTCCTCCTCCGGAAGCCTTTGCGGCCGTGTCGTAGGGCTCCATTGTCATCAATGCTACCGCAACATGCCTCGACAGGGTGTCATCCGTACCAGCAACAACCGCGAAGGGCCATTCAGGGTACAATCGCGTGGAAACACGGAACGGATACCAGACAGGTGGGGGGGAGGGACTTGGAATGACGCGGATTTTCTGAAGGTCTATCTTTCCCTCAGCAGCCATTTTTTCAAATTGGCTGCTCCGTATGGTTCCCGCGTCGCTCGCCCCGGAGAGGACGCTCTTTATTACCGCATCATGGGTCCCGGAAAATTCAAGATTGGCAAAGTCCCGGTACGGGTCGATATGCGCTGCGTGTAGTTCCCGCCTGGCACAAAGCCATCCTCCCAAGGATTCGGTATCCACCGCCGCGAATCTCTTTCCCTTGAGATCGGCAATGCTCCGGATGTCCTGCCGATCTGCGCGGGTGAAAATAACGCCACCGAACTTCGTTTGGGGACCCGAGGCGGAGGGTATCAGGATTGTGGCTATCCGGTATGCTCTGCCCGAAAATTCCAAGACCGAGTATTGTGCGGGGTTGGTGATGATGAAGTGCACGTGCCCCGACGCTACTCTTTCCGAAACTTCATTGAAACCGAGGGGAACGATCTCGAATCTTGTTCCCTGCACGTGACGTTCCAGGTATGCGGCTGTTGGCCTCCAGCGCCTCAGACATTCTTCTGTGCCACGATTGGCGAGGGCGCCGATACGTATTGTCGAAACGAATCGAGGGGCGGGAGCTTTTGGGTGAATCTCGTGGGCATTAAGCGGGGACGGGATCAGGGCCCATGTCACTGCTATGAGGAATACGACAAGGCGTCCCAGTTTTCCGAAAAAGAAATATAGGGAAAGCAATGCAACGGTTATCGCCGGGAAGACCCTGACGGATTTGCCGATGATTGTTGGGATGTCCCTGAAAGAACGTCGAGAATACCGTGCGATCATATCAAGAGTTTCCTTTGCAGCAAGAAAGTCGTTTCCAAAAAAATAAAGATTACCATGTCTCTCAGATTATCGGTAATGCCTCTCAAGGCTGTTGCCTACTTTCTAAGGTTATATCGGACTCCCGTTTCATCTGACAGACTTCAAAATTTGCGATGAGTGCACATGATTACCGGAAAACGCACAGGGTAGATACCTGATAGGTTACACACTTGTGCTTATTGACCTGTCGAGATCGAACGTATATAACATATCGACGGACAAAACCATTATCTTAAATGAAAGCAGTTGACGAATGCGAGGACGGGAAGCGAAGGTGGCGGCGTTTCGACAAAGCAGGTCTGTGAGAAAATAGATGATGCGGACTCGGCCTCTCTTAAGGTACTATATCAACCTCAGTCAGTACGAAAGTTTGATCTGGAGTTAATTGCCAATGACGACCATTGATGCCGTTCTTCGCGAAAACCTTCGCCGCTATTCGTTGAAAGCGGCGCTTCGAAGTAAGGAGTCGGGAACCTGGCAGGAGCTTTCCTACCGGGATCTATCCACTCTTGCCGAAAAAGTATCTGCGGGTCTTCTTAACTCCGGATTCGGCTTGGGTGACAGAGCTGCACTGATCGGCCCGTCTTCTCCCCGCTGGGTGGCCGCGTATTTCGGAATTCTCCGTTCTGGCGGGATTGTCGTGCCGGTTGATAAAGAACTGAAAAGCGCGGAATTGCGCCACATTCTCACAGATTCAGAGGTGCGGGTTGTTTTTGTCGACTGGTGCCATCTGGATAGCATTCTGGAGATAGTAAATGACTTTGCCGGAGTAAAGAGGATTGTGCTGTTCCACGATCAGCCATGTTCAGATTCTCTGGACTCTTCTGATAAGGAAGTTCTTCGGCAGGTGCGGGATGAGCTGAACGGACTTATGGGAAGCCTTTCCCTTGCCGAGGAACAGTTGGTCCGGTTGCGCACCATCATCGATATGGTTTCTTCGCTGGCCATAGTTCAGAAGTCCGGGCGTTCCGGCAGTGATAGGATAAAGGACCCGCTTTCCCCGCTCCCGAGCATCAGAAAAGATTTTGCGCGAAGCGGTCGGCTCCTTTCTTTCGAGGGATTCTGCCGGGATGAACGTCTGCCGGAGCCTTCCCATACCTCAACGGATACGGCGCTGATACTCTATACTTCGGGAACCACCGGGCGTTCCAAGGGCGCGGTTCTGAGCCATGGCAACATTGTCTCCAACACCCAGGCAGCTGCGTCCCGTTTCGCTGTGGACAGCAGCATGCATACTCTCTCTATCCTGCCCATCAACCATGTCTTCGAACAGGTATGCGGCCTGCTTCTGCCTCTTTCGGTCGGTGGTACGGTTTCCTTTGCCGAATCATTGAAAAAGCTGGGTGAGAACCTGGTGGAGGTACGGCCGAATTTCTTTACCGGTGTACCCGCACTCTATCGCCTGTTCCACGATCGAATTATGAAAAATGTCAGAGGACGAATGCTTTCCAGGCTGCTTTTTTCACTTCCCCTGGCTCGCCGACTGGTCGTTTCACGTGTAAAAAGGAATTTTGCCGGGGGTACCATGTTTATCAGTGGGGGGGCTGCTCTCGACCCTGAAATAGCCAAGGGGCTGATGTCCCTCGGGTTTGCGATTTTCCAGGGCTACGGAGTAACGGAAACCTCTCCGGTAATCTCTGCCGAGTGTCCCGGCAGGACCAGGCCCGGGTCCGTCGGACCCATCCTGGACGGGGTTGAGGTGAAGATAGACGGGGCAGGAGTGGACAGGGTCGGTGAGATACTTGTCAGGGGACCCAACGTCATGCAGGGGTATTTCAAAAACCCCTGCGCTACGGCAGAGGTTATGATGGACGGATGGTACCATACCGGTGATCTGGGACGGCTTGACGACGAAGGCTTCCTCTTCATTTGCGGCCGGCTGAAGAATCTGATCGTGACTTCCAACGGGAAAAACGTTTATCCGGAGGAAGTGGAGATTGAACTTCTGAAAAGTCCTTTTATCGCCGAGGTCATGGTGTATGGTCACAAGATAGATGCGGTTTCGGAAGAGGTGCACGCCTTGATTTATCCCTGCCAAGAGCACCTCCATGACTATGAACGGAGCTGCAGTGCCGGTCCTTTGGCCGAAGCTGATGTGGAAGCACTGATACGGAATGAGGTGCTCAAGGCGTGCAAAGGCCTGGCCGATTACAAGAGGGTGAAGAAGTTTACCCTGCGGCAGGATGAATTTCCCAAGACCACAACTCGTAAGATCAAACGTTTTGCCGTAGAGGCGGACGTGTCGATTTGATGTCTTGCCGGCTATCGAAGGCTTTCATCGAAGACAGCTCTGCCGCACATCGAGGGGCACTCGTTGCTAATGGCCGCGTACTACGAAATGACGTGAGATACAGGGCGCGGCTTTTTCACCAACCTGTTCGAAGTCAGTGCTCTTTGTATGCCAGAACCACCAGGAGGCAGCTTCCGTCGGCAATAACGTTGATGTTGTTATCCCGGCACATAGTAACCGCGGCAGTGCTTTCGGCACCGGGTTGCATCCAGATGTTCCTGATCCCTTTCTGAATGGCCATTTCTACGACCTTTTCAGTCACGGATGGTGGAGTGATGACCGAGATACTGGAAACACCGTCCGGAAGGTCGAGAACAGTTGCAACACAGGGGATCCCTTCGATCTCCTGTGCCTTCGGATTGACCGGGATTGCCTGATAGCCGTTTTGCAGGTAGCAGCGCAGTACCTTGTTGCCATATTTGTCCCGATTCGTTGATGCCCCCACAACTCCATAGACTTTTGCGTCAAGAAAGATGTCGATTTGTTCCGGTATGTTCATTTTTTTCTCCTTCTGTTTGAATGCGGATAGTGTTTTGTACCTTTACTGCTATCCTGTTGCAAGATGAATTTCAAAATCGGATTACCTGGCCTTGCTCAAGCGTTCAACGCAGGGCGACCGGTACCCTCTGAAAAGAATCGGAATCCCTTTACATGCTGAAGATCCTTATCGAAAATCCGCTCCTGCTTCTTTTCCTTGTTGCGGCAATCGGCTACCCCCTCGGCCGCATCAAGATCCGCGGCAGCAGTCTGGGCGTCGCTTCAGTGCTCTTTACCGGGCTGGCCATAGGTTCTCTCCACCCGGACCTGAAGCTTCCGGAAATCATCTACATACTTGGGGTGGCCCTGTTTGTCTATACGGTCGGACTGGCAAATGGCCCGGCTTTTCTTGCCTCGCTCAGAAGGCAGGGGGTGCGGAATAACCTCCTGGTTGTTGGCGTCCTCATCTTTGCAGCCGGTCTGACTGTTCTGGCCCAAAAGCTCTTCCATCTGAAGCCGGCACTGTCGGCAGGGATGTTTGCCGGGAGCCTCACCAATACCCCCGCTCTGGCGGCAATACTCGATATCATCAAGCATACCGTACCTCGGGATATGCTCAACCGTTTCCTTGCCGATCCGGTTGTGGGCTATTCCGTAACTTACCCGATGGGTGTTATCGGATCGATCCTGTCCATCAGTATCCTTCAGCGACTCTGGAAGATTGATTATGCTGCCGAGGCAAAACAGTTGAGAGGCTTCGGTGTTGCCACCGAGCCTCTCGGCAATGTCACCATACGGGTAACGTGTCAGGAAGCAGAGGGCATCACCATAGAGGAGCTGGTGCAAAGGAACGGTTTGGACATTATTTTCGGCCGGATACGGCATGGAGATTCCGTTTCTCTTGCCGATCCTTCTTCCCGCCTTGCAATCGGCGACCAGATAACGGCTGTCGGAATCCGGGAAGAGCTGGAGAAGGCCACCGGTTTCCTTGGTGAGCGGAGTGAGACGGAGTTAATTCTGGACCGCCGGGAATTCGATTACCGCAGGATCTTTGTCTCCAATCCGAAACTTGCCGGACGTCGCTTGCGTGACCTGCGGCTTAAGGAGAACCACGGAGCAATCATTACCCGGATCCGTAGGGGGGATAATGATATCCTTGCAGGCGGAGATACGATCCTGGAACTGGGTGACCGGGTGCGGGTAGTTACCGATCGTGATAGAATCGAT
>JAQUHM010000117.1 GCA_028683595.1 Geobacteraceae bacterium
ATCCCCGATAGTCGCGATTCAGTCGGCGAATACTTTGATCCCCCACTATCGTGACGGACAGTTCGCTATCGATGAATCCCAAGGCGTTTAAGGTCCTCTCCGCCAACCTTCTTATCCTCTTCGTCTCGATTCGATGGCGTCTTTGCCTGTTCCCTATTGCTATCTTCAACAACTTTCTTCCTTCCGCTCACCTTGAATGCCGGTTCAGGATAATCGATCCTGTGATGGTAGATACCGGAAAGGATCCGGTTAAAACTATTGGCGATATCATGGAGGTTTTTCAAGGTCAGCTCACATTCCTCCAGCTGGCCGTCGATAAAAATATTATTGATGATTTTCTGCACCATTCCCTGGATACGGGAAGGAGTCGGGTCGGTCAGGGTCTTGGACGCAGCCTCCACGCAGTCAGCAAGCATGACCAGACCGGCTTCCCGCGTTTGCGGTTTGGGGCCTGGATACCGGAAGTCACGCTCCTCCACGTTTCTGGCATCAGGGTCTTCCGCACTCTTTGCCTTCTGGTAGAAAAAGGTGATCAAAGCAGTTCCATGATGTTGGCGAATAATATCGATAATCGGCACACCAAGTCGTTTCTCCTTGGCAAGTTCCACACCCTCTTTCACATGGGAGATGAGGATCAGTGCGCTCATGCTCGGTGAAAGCTTGTCATGCCTGTTCTCGCCACCGCACATGTTCTCAATGAAATAGAGTGGCTTGCTTATCTTGCCGATATCGTGGTAATAGGCGGCAACCCTCGCCATGAGCGGATTGGCATGAATTGCCTCTGCAGCAGCTTCAACCATGGTTCCGACGAGAATGCTGTGGTGATAGGTTCCAGGAGCCCGTATCATCAGTTCTCTCAGAACGGGGGAATTGAGGCTTGCCAATTCCAGCAATTTGATGTCGGTTGTATAATGAAAAAGGTTCTCTACAACCGGAACGGTTCCTGCGACAACAATGGAGTTTACGACGCCACCCACAAGAGCAAAGACAAGAATATAGAGAGTTTGGGAGGTAAAGAGATTATCGGAGAGGATCTGGAAGGGAATGGCAAGAGCAAGGTTCACGATACTGACCTTCAGCCCTGCGGTGTAGATGGTCCCCCGATACTGGCACTGACGCACGCCATGGGCACCGATTATCCCGCCCATCAATGCATAAATGACTATTTCCAGATTACTATTGAAAAGCACCCCGAGGAGAAGAGCCGTAACCGCACAGTACACCATGGCAACTTCGGAGTTGAGGATAATCCGTACAATCATGGCCCCGGCGGCAAATGGCAGGAGATAAAAGTAGTCGTCGGTGCCGATCTGTGGAAAGAGGATTCCCATTGCCGAAGAAACGATAAAAGCGAATTTCAGAAAAAGGAACAGCAGGATTGTCACGAGGGAAAGAAACAGGAGATCCTTGAGGGCGGGGTTGAATTTTCGAATGTTCTTTCTTCCAAAACGGTAAGGAAAATAGAACAGAACGAGAATCAGGGTAAATATCCCTGTACCGGCCAGGAATCTGTTGATTCCCTGGGAGGAACTGTAGATTTTGTTCAGCTTGATGGCCTGCTCATCGGAGATTCGTTCACCCTCGCGAACGATCATTTCTCCCCGTTTTATCTGATAGACAACCGGAAGGATGGATGATCTCGCCTCGGCCCTTTTTGCATCTGTCGCAGTCTGGTTTCGGGTTAGGTTCGGCTTGAGTGCTTTGAGAAACAGACCTTTGACTACCGCAGCCTCTTTTCTGTCAATGCCGGAAACATGCATGTCTCTGACAATACCCGCAGCATCTTTCAGGTCAATTGCTGTTATGGATGCGTCCCCGGCTCCAAACAGGCGACCTGACCGGCTTTCATACAGCACTATGCCATGCCGACGGTCTTCGTTGAACACCGTCTTGTCGTTCACAAGCTTGTAGCGATAAATACTGTCAGCTACTCGGCCAATCTCAGCCAGCAGGGCACGAGTATTACGAATCTTTTCCAGGGAAGCAAGTTCCACCGGGGTTACGGGGCAGCCGAATTCCTGGGAAAGCTTACTCAGTAACTGCACATGGTCAGTATTGTCCTGAGATCGCGAGTTAACTAAAAGAGCGAACCCCCGCGCGAAACGATTCTTCAGATCGTCACCCTTAGCGGGAAGAAAATTGTAGACAAAGGGCGTTGACTTTTCCGCCTCTGATCTCTTTTTTTCCGTCAGGGAGGGATCTTCCAGAAGATAACTTTGGGTAGCCTTGATATCTGCAGGAGCAATTTCTCCGGCATTATACTGGGCACTATGGAAGCGTTGCCCGGGAACGATGAGTACGGTAAGGATGAGAGCCGTAGCCAGCAGAAGCAGCGTCTGGGTCACCTTTTCATTTCTTTCGTTGAAAAACCGATTATGGAGGGAGTCAAGCAAACGTCTCCCACGCAAAGCGAGCAAAGCCGCTCTATTCATTTCTTTACTACCTTTGGAAGTATCGGAGGGCATACCCTATTTCTGAAACCTCGCCGGAGGACCGGAGCTTAGTAGACAAATAAAATCAACTATAATCTTTCTCTGGCAGGCCTGTCAACGTAAACATCCCGCCCCTGAGAAAGCGCGCTGCTGCAGGTCCCATAGATACTTTGAATTTTCTCTGGAGCTGAACATCTTCCCCATTTGGATTTATTGTGGTATAAAATTTATGATTCAGGACAGGGGGATGTGCCCCGAAGCAAAGGAGACAATAATGAGCACAATCGCTGATGTGTATGCACGGGAAATTCTAGATTCGAGAGGCAACCCGACATTGGAAGTGGAAGTACTTCTGGAGTCTGGAGCCACCGGCAGAGCCGCTGTACCTTCAGGAGCTTCCACGGGTGAGCGGGAAGCCTTGGAACTACGAGACGGCGATACCGCCAGATACTTCGGGAAAGGAGTTCTCACCGCTGTCAAAAATGTGAATTCCCAGATCGCTGACCAGATTATCGGCATGGACGCAACGGATCAGGTAGCTATTGATGCACGCATGATCGAACTGGACGGAACTGAATGTAAAAGCAACCTCGGGGCAAATGCCATCCTCGGTGTTTCCCTCGCCGTTGCAAAAGCAGCGGCAGAAGCACTCGGCCTCCCCCTTTACCGCTATATTGGCGGTGTAAACGCGCGGGAATTGCCACTTCCCATGATGAATATCCTGAACGGCGGTGCCCACGCCGACAACAATGTTGACATTCAGGAGTTCATGATCATGCCTGTCGGAGCTCCGAGCTTTTCCATGGCGCTTCGCATGGGAGCCGAAATATTCCATTCGCTGAAAAGCGTGCTCAAGAAAAAGGGCTACAACACCTCCGTTGGGGATGAAGGAGGCTTCGCGCCGAATCTTGCTTCCAACGAAGAGGCTCTCCAGGTCATCATGGAAGCGATTGAAAATGCCGGATACAAGCCCGGAGATGATGTTCTTTTGGCACTAGACGTTGCCTCTTCCGAGCTTTTCAAAGACGGCGCCTATTTTCTGGAAAACGAGAAAACACCCAAAAAAACCGCCGATCAGTTGATAGATTTTTACGAAGATCTGGTAAACCGTTATCCCATCATTTCCATTGAAGACGGGATGGCGGAAAACGACTGGGACGGCTGGAAGAAGATAACCGACCGTCTGGGAAAAAGGATTCAACTGGTGGGTGACGACCTTTTCGTAACCAACACAAAAACACTGCGGCAGGGAATCGAAAAAGGGGTGGCAAACTCTATCCTGGTAAAGCTCAATCAGATCGGGACGCTGACTGAAACCCTCGATGCCATCGAAACAGCAAAAACGGCTGGGTACACTGCGGTCATTTCCCACCGGTCCGGGGAGACCGAGGACACTACCCTGGCGGACCTTGCCGTAGCTGTAAACGCCGGCCAGATAAAAACCGGCTCTCTCTGCCGCACCGACCGGGTCTGCAAGTACAACCAGCTTCTCCGCATTGAAGACGAACTGGATTCAACCGCCCTTTTCAAAGGGAAAAATGTTTTCTACAATCTAAGAAAATAGGAACCTTCCGCATGACTTCACAGGAAGGACACTCCTCGCACAACATCTAAAAGGGTGCCTGGTTTTCACAACCAGGCACCCTTTTTGCCTCCCGCTCATCCATAAAGATATTCACCTGTCCTGCCCTGCCCTGAATCGATCCAGAAACTCGAAAAATGAACGCAAAACAAATGCAAACGGGATTCATACACATGGCTCCAGAAAAGTACCTGAACCTGCAGGGCAATTATAAAACAATTTTATAAAACCGTTGCAAATAAGAAGTTTTTGGAATATATATTCTCATATCCTGAACATCCAACAACCATCTGCAACCACAGGGGGTCAGCATTATGGATAAAAACCCTTTACGACACCCTGCCCAAGCTGTTGCAGCGGGCTATTTATCACTGCTGCATAAAACGGAACGACACTATGCAAGCAGTTACTCCTCTTGGCCCCGGTCTTCAAACGAAACAGTTCATGACGTCGATTCAATCATGAAGATTGCAGGACTCGTTACCGGCGAATATGACGTTGCAAGCGGCATGGTGACCTGGCCCCCCACAATCAATAACTTCCCGGGACTGACCGAACTCTCAAATTCCATCTCTATCCAGGAACACTTCGGATACTATACTCGATCTGATGCAGAACTGGCCCAGGAAGCCCTAAACAGAACAATCCGGGATTGCGTGCGGACGGAGGTAGTGCTTTGTAACGAAATCACCACGAATGCATGCACCAGACACCGCTTCACGTTCACCCCGCTGCTTGATACAAATTTCATGGCAACGAAAGTACTTTGCCTTCTTCAGGATATCTCCGAAACACGAAACGTGTCTCAGGACACACAGAGAATTCAGGAAAATGCCGGCCGGATAGCGGAAAACACTCAGGATGTCCTTTTCCGGCTATCACTACCCGACAACACGTACGAACATATCAGTCCTGCGGTACAGGAGGTAACGGGGTATCCTCCTCAAATTTGGCATAAGAACCCTGATCTCCTGCTTGATATCATTCGGCCCGCATGGCGGGCAAAATTCAACCGTGAATTCAGGAAATTTCTCCGTAATTACGGACCGGCGGAATTCACTTTCCCCATTCTCCATCAACGGGGAGATATTCGCTGGATACACCTTCGCACTTCAATACTCAGAGATAATAAGGGGAATTTACTTGCCATCGAGGGGATTGCATCGGACATCACCGAAAGAAAAATGGAGGAGATGGAACAGAATCAGCTTATACGGGAACTGCAAAAAGCCCTGGCCGAGGTAAAGGTTTTAAGCGGTTTGCTTCCCATCTGCAGTTTCTGCAAAAAGGTCCGGGATGACCAGGGGTACTGGAAACAGATAGAATTGTACATCACGGAGCACAGCGAATTGTTCTTCACCCACGGATTGTGTCCCGACTGCCTCTCTCACCATTATCCTGAATACAGCCCATCACGTTCAGCGGAACTTCTCAACCCAGAATTGTAAAGAGACAATCTGTCTTACTCTCTCTTCAGCCCAGCGGAGACCTCTCACGATAGAAGTTCAGAAGCCACAATTAAATCAGCGATACAACCATTCGCTTTATCAATCTCAAAAACCCCAAAAACCAACGAACAGAAGAGAGCGCAAGATCACCCCTTCCCTTTAGAGAGAATTCAAAACTTTCAACAAATGAGGGATCAACTGTTTCTTGCGGGACATGACCCCTTTCAATTCATACAAATGGGGCTCCAACTGGGGATAACCCATGACATGGGCTATCTGGTTCATCCCTTCCACTAAAAAAAGGGTTGTCTCGGTATAGATATCTGTAACCATAAGGCCTGCAAGGGGAAGGCGCTCCTCGGAGCGGATTCGTTTCAGAGCAGTGCGCAGATCATCTTTGAAACCATGAAACTCATCGAAGCCGACAACCTCTACCTGTCCCACGCCAATAATCGTACTACCAACAGTAAAGTGCTTGAAATCGGACCGAATCGCTTCTTCCAGAGAGGGGTGGGGAGTAAAACCGCTGCAGGCGGTAAATATCTCCCTGCCGAATTCGCCATGATCGAGCCCGGCAACTTCCTCAAGCCAGACGACCAGTTCCCTGTCCCGGTCAGTGGTTGTAGCAGAGCGTAGAATGACCGTATCGGAGAGGATACCAGCCATGAGCAGTGCTGCCATGTTTCGCTCCGGAATGACACCCTTGTCCCTGTAAAGGGAAGCAACAACCGTACAGGTGCTTCCTACCGGTGCAGTCATAAAAGCAATGGGAAGGTTCGTTCCGGGATTTCCCAACTTGTGGTGATCAATGACCTCAAGAATTTCCACAGACTCAGCCCCCGGTACCGCCTGACCAAGCTCGTTATGATCCACAAGGATCAAGGCAAAAGGCACCGGCTCAAGCAACGATGACTTTGTGGCAATCCCGGCAAGAGTCCCATCCTCTTCCACGGCGATCACTGCTGATTCACCGCCTTGGAGGAGGCGCAGGCGCAGATGCTCGAAAGGCTCGCCGATTCCGATCCTGGAAAATTTTTTCTCAACAAACTGCGAAAGGGGGGTGGCAAGCTTTGCCAAACCTGCTGCTGTTGCCGTATCAAAGGTGGTAGAAAGGATAGAGACGCCATTTTCTCGGGCTCTGGCCAAAAGATCATCCTCAATACCGAGACCTCCGGTAATCACCAGCAGTCGGACGCGGCGTTCAATGGCAGCCTCTTGAATAGTTCGTCGGTCACCCGTCATGATCAGTAGCGAAGAAGGTTCATAGCCGTTGAGGTGACTTGAAAAAGATTCTTCCAGCATGGCACCAATAAAAAGATGCAGTTGCTCAACCAGGGAATCGGGGTTGCCGGCAAGAAAGGTTCCTTTCAAGCAGGCTGCAATTCCTGCCAGAGTTGCATAAAAAGTGCGCGAAGGATTCGATCCGGCCACGAGATATTTCTCTGATAGCTTGAACAGGGAAACTATGCCGACCGGAAAATCATGCTCGTCAATTACCGGCAAAACCCGGACAGAATGACGATGGAAAAGTTCCAGTGAATCCTTCAGGGTCATATCCGGTCGCGCGGTAACAG
This sequence comes from Geobacteraceae bacterium, assembly GCA_028683595.1. Taxonomy (GTDB): domain Bacteria; phylum Desulfobacterota; class Desulfuromonadia; order Geobacterales; family Geobacteraceae; genus RPRC01. Next base: position 7,037 of record JAQUHM010000117.1, read on the forward strand.
GAGTTCGGCTCAGCACGTGATTAACTTTCGGGTGAACATCAGCCAGATATTTGGGCGGGTCGATGCCAAGGCGCTCCAGAACAAAGCGCGTCTGGGGATTTGGTGAACCAGCCATGGCAGGAACAACGTTATCGGCCCCTAACCGCTTTTTCAGGTCAGCATAGGCAATAGCTGAAGCTATCGAGTCGGTGTCGGGATTACGGTGCCCGATAACATATATTTTCTTATTCATGGGTATCCCCTCACGTGCCGTGTCCCTGCTGCAAAGCAAAAGTATTCCCTTTCCGGCAGAGATACCATTTTACGTAAGGGAAAGACCTCACATCAGGGAAGAGAAGAAACAATAAAGCGGCTACCTTCCGTTCACATAGGAAATAACCGTATCAGGGTCGTAGCCATACACAACCTTCGAGCCGACCCGAACCAGCGGCACACCCCTGCCATGAAGTTCGCGATATACTTTGGCAGCACTGTCATCTTTTTCAATGTCGTAGGCTGTATACTCAATCCCTTTCTTTGCAAGGACCCGCTCCATCATCTTGCAATAGCCGCACCAGGACGTCACATATAGTTCTACTACCGGACAGTTCCGGGCACTCTTAGCCTTCAGTTCATTGGCATCCGCCAGGATAATCCTGGGAGCAGTCTTTGTCAGCCCGGATGGATACATGTCCGCATGAACAGGAACCATGCCGGCAATAACGAGCAACAGCGCGGTACTAAGAATGATTATTCTCATGACGAGACCCCCTTATTCGTATTTCTATATATCACAATTCAACACTTACCGCCACAAATGATCTCGGTGAAGACCAGTCTCTCCAAACAGGTCCGCAGTTATTCTGGTGCAGAGCAGCACATTCTGTATTCTGTACTGTAAGCGTCAGATCTATCACACGGCCATTATGTCCGCATGCCCGTATCGGGATTTACCATACCATTTTTCAGCAGCGTTCAGCTACTCTTTGCGCGAAAAACTGCCCAAGCGCCCACCGCAAACACGCAGCAGAACATCGGGGGTCAGTTCGAGAGTCCTATCCGGGCGGCCTATACCGCAGTAGAGGGTTGGCTGGAGATCCAGCACATCATCATCAATGAAAAGCAGGGCTTCCGCCCGAAGTGACAGCGGAGAGACACTTCCCGGATCGACCCCGATCTTTTCCCGAACCTGATCGGGGGAGAGGGCTGCCAGATCCCTGCGATTCACCCCCACCAGGCGGGCCAGGCAGGCATAATCAACCCTCAGCAAACCTCTTAGCGCTGAGAGGACAACATCGCCTTTCCGGGTCTGGAAGGCCACCGTTTTGACAATCCTGCTCACGTCGAAGGTAAGGTTCCGTTCGGCATCATCCACAGTCCTGGTGGGCTCATGCTCATGAATCCGGTAGGAGACCCCACTTTTTTCGAGGATCTCCACGATTTTCAGGTAGGCTGTTATTTGATCCGGTTGCGGCCTCATTAAACTACCTTTATTCGGAATATTATGCACAGAAAGCTCCCCACAACGCGCTCCTCAATCCGGAGCGCCGCTCGATACGACGGGTCACCGCCGCGGCAAGGAGTTCCTCTCCACACCAGATCTCCACCGAGTTCCTGGCACGGGTAATGCCGGTATAGAGGATCTCGCGGGTCAGGACAAGACTGTCGGTTGGCGGAATCACCAGCAGCACTCTGTCGAATTCGGAACCCTGACTCTTGTGGACAGTCATGGCAAACACCGTTTCGTGAGGGGGCAGACGCAGTGGAGATATCGTACGAACCCCACCATCCTCTGCCGGAAAAAAAACGGCCAGCGCGCCGTGCTGCTCCGGATCAGGCAGGGTAATTCCCACATCACCATTAAAAAGTCGCAGGGCATAATCATTCACGGTGATCATGACCGGTCTTCCACAATACCAGGGTGATTCCGGCGAGATCAGGCGATGAGCCGCCAACAAGTTCTCGATGGCCCGGTTCAGTGCTAAAACTCCATAGCTCCCGCCACGAATGGCACACAGGACACGGAGCCGATCAAAAGCGGCAAGAGCCGTGGTGGCACAGTCCTTGTGCACGAGGTAGTCACGGTACCCTGCAAGCACGGCACTCTCGAGGGCGAAGGGAAGAGTCTTAACGGTGGGCAGGTCGCGCCATACCAGTTCTCCATTCGTCTCGTCACGAAGAACATCGAACACGGCCGCATGGTTACCCTCATTGATCGCCCGACTCACGATACCGATTGCACTCCCGAAGTCGAAGCGATAGTTTTTTTTGAGAACCACCAGGGAATCCGCGAGAACCGGCAGTTCACCTGCCGGCCCGGCGTCTTCCAAAGAACATCCCGTAACGTCGGCCAGGTAGTGCCGGAACTCGGGGGAAAACCGCGGAGAACTTCCCGTTGAAGAGATATCCCCGAGCACCGCTCCCGGCTCAACGGATGCAAGCTGGTCCCGGTCACCAAGGAGCACCAGTCTGGCGTAACGGGGAAGTGCCTGGACCAGTTTTGCCATGAGCGGAAGCGCGACCATGGAAGCCTCGTCAATCACCACGATATCATAGGGAAGAGGATTTTCACTGGTATGGCGGAAGCAGCTGGATCCCGGGAGAACTCCCAGAAGACGATGCAGAGTAGAAACATTGTCGGGAATCAGGTCACAAACATCCGTCACTTCCTGAAGCCGTCCTTTGGCGCGCCGGATTGACTCCCGCAGACGGGCAGCAGCTTTGCCTGTTGGAGCGGCAAGGGCAATGCGCAGTCCATCTCCCCCTCCCTGCTCCAGAAAGAGGGCAAGGATCTTCACTACCGTTGTGGTCTTGCCAGTGCCCGGACCTCCGGAGATAACACACAAACGGCTCCAGAGAGCCGAAGCAGCGGCAATCTTCTGCCAGTCCGGGCCGTTTCCGGTCGAATCACGGAACAGGCGGGAAATAGCGT
>JAQUHM010000118.1 GCA_028683595.1 Geobacteraceae bacterium
AAACGGAAACGAGGCGATTCTGTATCAGCTTTTTTCTAGACTCGACCTCCTTCACGACAGAGTCGATCTCGGAACGGGTCTTCTCGAGGCCCTTTTCGACAGAGTTCAGATCCCGATTGAGATCTGAAAGGCTCCGCTCCTTACTCTTCAGACTCAAGTCTATCTTAGCCAACTCACTGGAAACAGCACTTTCCACTCGAGTCGTTTTGGTGATCAGGCGTTTCTTCTCCCGAATCTCCTTCTTGATTCCCTGCAGCTGCTTTTTGGCATCTACGGACCATGCAGAAGAAGCGAGACAGGTGATGAGAAACATAAATATGATAAATTTTAATAACATATGATCACAGACTGATAAAGCGTTTCAGGGAGAAAAGGCTCCCTAGAAAACCAAGGGCCGCCCCTCCTATAAGCAGGGAAACCAGGTAACTGACAGGAAGGAAAAGAAGTCCGGCCTCCATGGTGTTAAAGTTGAAAAAGAAATCGGCATTATGTAGAAAAGCCAGATAGACTCCTGAAAGCACGAGAATCGCAAGAGCCGCGCCAACAATCCCTTGCACTACTCCTTCAATAAGAAAAGGAACCTTGATAAACAAACGGGTCGCCCCCACAAGGCCCATCAACTCCAACTCGTCTTTGCGAGCATATATTGTTAATTTGATGGTATTGGCAACGATAAATACTACTGCAAGGACAATAAAACTGGCCACCAGAATTCCGGCAAAACGTACCAAATCCATGAAATGACTGAAGCGTTTCACCCATTCTTCACCATACTGAACTTCGGTGATCATCGGTATTTTTTTAAGTTGATCCACATACAGGGTAATAGACTTGCTGTCACGACTGTCCTTTTTCAGGTGAATCTCAAGAGAAGAAGGAAGAATATCGGCAGAGACACCCTCCAAAAGCGATTCCTGCCCCTTGAGGCGGCCGTAGAATTTCTTCAGAGCTTCTTCTTGAGAAACATATACTATATCCGCTGTCCCCTCAAGTGCCCGAATCTTCGCCTTCAGGGTCGCCAGGTCGCCCGAGGAGAGGTCCTTATCAAAATAGGCGGTTACCTGCACCCTATCACTCCAGCTTTCCGTTACACGTTCCAGATTTACATAGATGAGCAGCGAAAGGGAGAGAATCAAAAAAGCAAGGGTAATTGTTCCGATTGTTAAAAGGGTGACAAGAAGATTCTGCCGGATATTAAGGAACGCCCTTTCCACGAAATAATGGATGCGGCCCCCGACTCCCTCCCTAGCCAGTTTCGGCCTTTTTACAGCCTTTTTACGCGACATCGGAATCCTCCACGATACGGCCGTCATCAAGAACAATAAGCCGTTTGTGACAATTGTCGATAAGTCGCCTGTCATGGGTTGCGACAATCACGGTACTTCCCCTTACATTCGCTTCTTTCAGAATAGCAAGAACCGCTTCCTTGGATTCCTCATCGAGATTGCCAGTTGGCTCATCCGCAAGAATGATTTTTGGTTCGTTAACAAGCGCACGAGCTAAAGCTATCCGCTGTTGCTCTCCACCTGATAGCCGAAGAGGTGTTGAATTGATTTTGTGTTCCATTCCCATTTGCTTGAGAATATGGTAGACGCGCTTATTAATATCCCTTTTGCCCCACCCCATGACCTCAAGAGTCAGTGCCACGTTCTCCAACACTGTTCGTGAAGGGAGGAGTTTGAAATCCTGAAAGACAACGCCGATTTTCCGTCTGAGGAAGGGCAACTGGGATGAAGGAAGCTTGGTCACATTGATGCCATCAATAACGACCTGACCCCGCGTTGGTCTCAGAGCGCCGTAAAGAAGCTTCATCAATGTTGACTTGCCTGCTCCGGAAACTCCGGTCAGAAAAACGAACTCACCCTTGGTAATTTTCAGGGTCACATTGCTCAAAGCTGCACCATCACTCTGATACGACATGAACACATTGTGAAGTTGAATCATTGAAAACACTCTCCGGGAGAAATGTACGTTTTAGTTGCGAGGAAAGGGGGGAAAGGGGGCAAAACCAACCGGCCCCGGAAAAATATAAGAGCACAATTCGACACAATTCCATCAGGGAATAACCGCAGTATCAGGACCAACGACACCAGGCGCTTCACTGTTGTGGCATGATTTCTCAGGGGGTACGGCAACTTAGTAACAAACCATGGCAAAAACCCAGGCAGCATAGCACAATAGAAAGATGCTTCCCCATGACATTGCAGTTTTTCTCAGGAAAATACCCTGATAAGGAAAAGAATAGAGCATAAAACCAGCGGCTGATACTACCCAGCCCCAAAAGGCGATTTCACAGAACAGTGCCCAGGTTTCGTTTGTCACCAGCTTCTCCAGAGCAGAAAAATCGTCTAAATAATGAGCCTATCCTCAGTTTCCACACCATAAGGACCGCTTCGCGAACAATCTTTTTTGACATTTTGGAGGTCCCTGCATGACGATCGATAAAAATGATCGGGACCTCGCCGATTCGGAAGCCTTTTTCCATGCACAGAAAATTCATCTCAATTTGAAATGAATATCCGTCTGAGCAAACTTTATCGAGGTTGATGGCTTCCAAAACTTCGCGCCTGAAGCATTTAAAACCACTGGTACAGTCAGAAATCTTGAGCCCGGTTACAATCCTAGTATAAATAGTCGCACAGTAGCTGAGTAAAAGTCTTCTGATAGGCCAGTTAACGACGCTTACTCCCGTCTTGTAACGAGAACCAATAACAAGATCATACGACTCTGCCTCTTTCAGCAATGACGGAAGACTCTTGGGATCATGCGAAAAATCGGCATCCATTTCTACAATATGAGAAGCCCCTTCCTGCAGTGCGATTCGAAAACCTTCTCGATACGCAGACCCCAGCCCCAGCTTGCCTGCCCGTCGAAGCAAAAGTACTCGTGTATCATTTTCTGTCATTTTTTCGACAACATCGCCTGTCCCGTCGGGAGAGTTATCATCAACAACAAGCACTGAGATGCTTGGATCCTGTGCGAGAACTTCAGGAATAATCCTGAGGATGTTCTCGCGTTCGTTATACGTAGGAATGACAACCAGAACTTTCAATTGAATCAACCTTGTTTCCCAAAAGAAGCGGGCAATATAAAGAATAAAAAAGGGTGCTACTAAACTCTTACACCTGCACAGCAAACTACGAGAAAACTGAATATAATAGCTTGGATAGATGCAGAATATGTTTTTTCCCCTTGCAAGTCAAGGGAAAGGCAAATAGTCACACGGGAAAGAATATAAGGTGCATCATAAAAAAAAGGTCATGCAATTGCATGACCTTGATTAATTCTGGCGGGGTCGACGGGACTCGAACCCGCGGCCTCCGGCGTGACAGGCCGGCGTTATAACCGACTTAACTACAACCCCGCAAGCACTACTTTCTGACAAACGACAGAAAAAACCTTGATAAAATTGGTGGGCGAAACAGGGATCGAACCTGTGACATCCAGCTTGTAAGGCTGGCGCTCTCCCAGCTGAGCTATTCGCCCGTATGTTTTTGGCGGGGTCGACGGGACTCGAACCCGCGGCCTCCGGCGTGACAGGCCGGCGTTATAACCGACTTAACTACAACCCCTGAATACTAACTTCACCTGCAGAAAACACTACAGCAGGTTGTCTTATATGGAGACTAACTGCGTTATTGCCCTATTTTTTCTTCTTGGAATCGACCGAATCCTTTAACCCTTTTCCCGGCTTGAACTTGGGAGATATGGAAGCAGGGATGGCAATTTTCTTTCCGGTTTGAGGATTCAAGCCTTTTCGTGCAGCTCTTTGTACAGTACTGAAGGTGCCAAAACCGACAAGACTAAGTTTGTCACCCTTTTTCAAGCAATCAGTGACCGCTTGAATCAGGCCTTTCAGAGCTTTATCAGCATCAGTTTTTGTCAGTTCAGCTTCTGCTGCTATTGCACTAATTAATTCAGCTTTAGTCACTTGAACCTCCTGATACGCAAGAAAGAAACACTGCAAAAAAAGAAGCCTATTTATAGCAAGGGGGGCATTGAGTGTCAAGCGTTTTTATCATGCTGATATAAGTAACAAAAATCTGATTTTTTTTACTATGATATTTTGATTGTACCAATAAAAACGATCTTCTCACACGTGGCGAAAAAGCTTCAGTCTGAATTCATCTCAGAAGAGTAAGAGAGCAGAATCTCCTAGATATAGCCAACGAGATGATCACGAAACCCAACTCTGCGTCCAAGTCATTCCCTCTCGGGGTCATTTTCTGCAGGAAAGTGCAATTTACTGTGAAGAGAAAAGAGGGAACCTTGCAAGATTCCCTCTTTTAAATATCCCCAGTTGCTTCTTTCTGCAACTTTCCAACATCTTATTCGTATCAGGCGGATTCTGCCACATTCTCATAAACAATTATTGGTTTTTCCTTATTGTAGATGACATCCTCGTGAATCACCACTTCCTTTACCAGGTTCTGTGAAGGGATGTCATACATCACATCCAGCATCGCATTTTCGAGTATCGATCGAAGACCGCGGGCGCCTGTCTTACGTTTCAATGCCTCTTTTGCAATGGCAACGAGAGAACCATCAGTAAATTTGAGCTTCACATGTTCAAGATCAAACAGCTTCTGATACTGCTTAACCAAGGCATTTTTCGGCTCCTTAAGGATCTGGACCATCGCCTCCTCATCAAGTTCGCTGAGGGTTGCAAGCACCGGGAGGCGTCCGATAAATTCAGGGATGAAACCGAATCTGAGAAGATCTTCCGGCGTGGCTTCAGAAAGAAGCTCACCAGCTCTTTTTTCGACCTTTTTCTTGACATCAGCACCAAATCCAAGCGTCTTCACGCCAATCCTCTGCTGAATAACATTATCAAGACCAGAAAAAGCCCCACCACAGATAAAGAGAATCTCCGTGGTATCAACCTTGAGGAACTCCTGCTGCGGGTGCTTCCTGCCCCCCTTGGGAGGCACACTGGCAACCGTTCCCTCAATTATTTTCAGAAGAGCTTGCTGGACACCCTCGCCGGAAACATCTCTGGTAATAGAGGGTGAATCTGATTTTCGAGCAATTTTATCAATTTCATCGATATAGATAATACCCTTTTGGGCCTTTTCAACATCATAATCGGCAGCCTGCAGAAGATTCAGAATAATATTCTCAACATCTTCACCGACATATCCTGCTTCTGTCAGGTTCGTTGCATCCGCCATAGCGAAGGGAACCTTCAGAATCCTCGCGAGGGTTTGAGCCAAAAGGGTTTTCCCTGAACCAGTCGGACCGAGGAGAAGAATATTGCTCTTCTGCATCTCCACTTCTCCAGGTTTTTTTACCATTTCAATTCTCTTGTAGTGATTATAGACTGCTACGGCGAGAATTTTCTTGGCACGCTCCTGGCCAATCACATATTCGTCAAGAACTTCCTTGATCTCCAAAGGCTTGGGAAGTTTCTTGATATCCGGCCCCATAGCCTCCTCAAGCTTGGTCTCTTCGGCAATTATGTCGTTGCACAACTCAATGCACTCGTCACAAATATACACCGTAGGACCAGCAATGAGTTTCTTTACCTCGTCCTGACTCTTACCGCAGAACGAGCATGTCAGATTATTCGATCTGTCATCTCGCCTGTTCATTTTGGGCCTCCCGCTACGATATTCCTCGATATTATGTCATCTATAATACCATAACTTTTTGCATCTTCACCAGACATAAAGTAATCACGCTCGGTGTCATTTGCCACTTTATCCAAAGGTTGGCCGGAGTGATCGGCCAAAAGCTTGCTTAACGTCTCCTTCATCCGCAGTATTTCCTGCGCATGTATGTGGATATCTGTCGCTTGCCCCTGAAAGCCGCCCAGTGGTTGGTGAATCATGATCCTTGAGTTTTTCAGGCTGTATCGTTTTCCCTTTTCACCTGCAGCAAGAAGAAGCGCAGCCATGGAAGCTGCCTGACCTACACATATAGTTGAAACAGGAGCCTTGATATACTGAATAGTATCATAAATCGCCATTCCCGAGGTAACCACACCACCCGGCGAATTAATGTAGAGGTGAATATCTTTATCAGGATCCTCAGCCTCAAGAAAAAGGAGTTGGGCGATGATCAGGTTTGCGATCTGGTCGTCGATGGAGCCGCCAAGGAAAATAATCCTGTCCTTCAGCAGCCTGGAGTAGATATCATACGACCGCTCGCCTCTTCCGCTCTGCTCGACAACAATTGGTACCAGCATACCGCCTCCCGTAAGGTGTGTCTCATTCAGAACTGCCGAACAAGAAAAGAAATTACTCCGGTTGCTTCTCAACTTCTGACACTTTTGCCTGGCCCAGCAGGAAATCAATAACCTTATCTTCTCTCATCTGCATGACAAGAGTGTCTTTAGCGTAGGGATTTGACTGATAGATCCCGAAAACAACTTCAAAGTCCTTGTTTGCCTGGACTGCTATATCTCTAATCTTTTCTTCTATTTCTGCGTCTTCGACAGCAATTTTTTCCTTTTCGGCAATTGCTGCAAGAAGTAAAGAACCTTTAACCTGATTAACCGCAACACTGCGTGACTGCTCTCTTATTTTTTCTTCACTGGTTCCAAGCTGCTCAAATGACATATTTTGGCTGGCAAGGTTATGCTTCATATTTTCGATCAAAACATTGAGCTGCTTTTCGACCATCGCTTCGGGAACTTCGAATTCATGCTTTTCGATTAATGCCTTGACGAGGTTGTCGCGCACTTCATTGTCGATTTTCTGGACTTCTTCTTTTTCAAACACCTCAGATATCCGGGCCCTGAGTTCGCCAATGTTTTCAAACGAGCCAAACTGTTTAGCGAAGTCATCATCAAGGGGTGGAAGTTCTTTGGACTTGATCTCATTAAGCTTCACGTCAAAAGTAACATCTTTGCCTGCCAACTCGGCATTTCCATAATCCGCAGGAAAGGTAACTTTCACATCCCGAGCATCACCGGGAGACATACCAACAACCTGATCCTCAAATCCCGGGATAAAGTTGTTGGATCCCAACTGGAGTTGATAATCCTGAGCTTCGCCTCTTTCAAAAGGCACCCCGTCAATAAATCCCTTAAAATCAATAGATACGAAGTCACCATCCTGTGCAGGCCGGGAGTCTTCAACAGGCTTCAGTTGAGCCATACCTTCCTGAAGCTCCACGAGTCTGGTGTCGACAACTTTTTCATCGGCAACCAGCTTCCGCTTATCAACCGGGATGCCCTGATACTCCTTCAACTCAATTTCCGGGGCGGTCTCAAAGACTGCTGCATATTGAAAGGACTCACCAGGTTTCAATGGATCACTCTCAAACTCTGGTTGTGATACAGGCAATATTTTCTTATCAATCAAGGCCTTAAAATAGGTATCGTTTATAAGGTTCTTCAGGGCATCTGCCTGCATTTTTTCATTATAGTGCTTCTCTATAATGGCCCTGGGTACCTTGCCTTTCCTGAAACCCTTGATTGAAACAGTTCTCTTGATTTCCTCATAGACCTTCTCGATTTCTTTGGAAACACGTTCGGCAGGAATTTCGAAGGAAATTTTCTTTTTGACCGGGCTAAGATTCTCGACATTGACAAGCATGGAATTACCTCTCTCAGTTTCTCTATTCGAAGTCTTAAAAGAACATTCTAGATGGAATCGTTATTTCGGCAGGGTTTTTCCGCAATTGTGCGGATAATTTGGTGCGAGAGAGGGGAGTTGAACCCCTAAGCCTTGCGGCGCTGGATCCTAAGTCCAGTGCGTCTGCCAGTTCCGCCACTCTCGCAGTTTTTTGTAAATATGAATAAGCCCCGTGACTACGGGGCTCATTTTAAATGGGGTGGCTGATGGGATTTGAACCCACGAATGAACGAGTCACAGTCGTTTGTGTTAACCGCTTCACCACAGCCACCATAAAGATTATTCAATTGGCACGCCTGAGAGGATTCGAACCTCTGACCTACGGATTAGAAGTCCGTTGCTCTATCCAACTGAGCTACAGGCGCAAAATGGTCGGGGTGAGAGGATTCGAACCTCCGGCCCCCTGCTCCCAAGGCAGGTGCGCTAGCCAGGCTGCGCTACACCCCGATAAAAAGAGCATATTTATATCATGGAATCCTGATCAGCGCAAGACTTTTTTACTCGCCATTGCCAAGGGAAAAATACTTCCTCAGTTTCTCCAGTGCCCTGCCCCTGTGACTGATTCCGTTTTTGACTTCCGTACCCAGTTCCGCCAATGTTTTCCCATACTCAGGAATCAAAAAAAGCGGATCATAGCCGAAACCTCCGTCACCACGGGGGGATTCGAGCAACACTCCGTTCAAAGTACCACAAAAGGTTCTGCATGTTCCATCAGGAAAACAAAGAGCAACAGCACAATAAAAGAAAGCCGTTCGCTGATTATCCTTCAGACCTGTCATTTCATGAAGAAGTTTCTGATTATTTTCCGCGTCACTGGACCCACTTCCCGCATATCTTGCCGAAAAAATACCCGGGCGCCCTTCCAGTGCATCGACAACAAGTCCGGAATCATCAGCAACCGTCGGAATTCCGGTTGCAATGGCTACCGGCAAGGCCTTTTTGCAGGCATTTTCCTCAAAGGTCAGACCATCTTCAATTGCATCAGGAAGATCAGGAAAATCCTCAAGACAATAGAGTCGATCGAAAAAATCGGCAAGAATTTGCCGAATTTCGTTCATTTTTCCTTTATTTCCCGTTGCCACAAGCAACTCTTTCACTGACTGAGTGCCTCCGCCTGGATTTCGAACAAGCGCTGAATTCCTGACACAGCATAGGAACGCATGGCATCCATTTCCTCAATGCCGAAAGGCTTCGTCTCCGCAGTGCCCTGGACCTCAACGAAACGGTTAGAGGAAGTCATGACATAATTCATATCTACTTCTGCCGAAGAATCCTCTTCATAATTCAAGTCGAGCAAAACTATCCCATCCACTATGCCGACACTCACCGCGGCAACCGATTCAAGCAGGGGATTTCGTGAGAGCACTTGCTTAGAATACAGCTTCTGCACAGCATCAGCCAGCGCCACATAAGCGCCGGTAATAGAAGCTGTTCGAGTCCCCCCATCGGCCTGAATCACATCACAGTCAACATAGATCGTCCGCTCCCCAAGGAGTGTCAAATCCGTTACCGCCCGCAACGAGCGGCCGATAAGACGCTGAATCTCATGGGTACGACCACCTACTCTCCCCCGGGAAGACTCCCGTGACGAACGAGTCTGGGTAGCTCGAGGCAACATGGAATATTCTGCGGTCAACCAACCGGACCCCTTACCCCGCAGAAAAGAAGGGACTCCGTCTTCAACCGAAGCAGTACAAATAACCTTCGTGTTGCCGAACTCAATAAGGACGGAACCCTCGGCATACTTGGTATAATTCCTTGTAATTTTCACATCTCTGAGGCATTTAGCCCCATGCTCCGATCCACGCATTATTTCTCCCAACAACTCCGACGAATCTCCAAGCCGAAGAACTCTCTCCAGCAACCCGGCCCAATGAAGAAAAATGCCCAGAAACTGAATTCAATGTAATTCAAGAAAACCAAAAAAAAGAACAATGACCCATCAGGGCCATTCCAAAAACAGAAAAGGTTGGCTCGAAAACAGTACTAGCCATACCCTCTCTAAAAACTAGCCCAACTCCCGACACTTTGTCAATAGAGAAGGGCCAGACATCCGGAGGAGATTCACCAATCGGGTAGGAGGCGGGGTTACCCCCGCCGTCCTCCCACACCACCGTGCGTACGGTTCCGTACACGGCGGTTCATGAAGTGTGTTGAAGTCGGTGGTACTGGCCCATAAGCGACACCAGCCCCA
>JAQUHM010000119.1 GCA_028683595.1 Geobacteraceae bacterium
TGGTGTTCGGGGAATTGTTGCCATCCCTCTTGGGGAGATAATACGCGGGCTTGTTTGCGGAGGCTGGCGCAAAGCTTGAAGGACTTATTTGCGCGGGTCTGCTGCCATATCTCCGGGTGCCATTCGCCTGGTTATATGCCGGTCTGGCGGTATTCAACGGTCGATTGGTATAGGCGCGGTTGTCGCGATAGACCCGGTTACCGGTAACCGGCCTGTCGGAGGTGAAGGCCCGCCCCGTGCCTTGCCTGCTGTTGTTCGGAGGTCTGACATAGGCCCTGTTTTGATAGCTTTGGTCGGGATTCTGCGGCCTTGCATAGCTACGCCCGTTGCGGTCAATTCCTCCCCGGTAATTATCACGATGGCTTGGGCTGAAATGATTGTACCCATTCCAGGCGCCATATCTCTGGTAACGACCATAATATGAATCCCGGTAGTGGCGGATTCTCTCAAAGGGAAACCTGTTGAACACATAGGGTACGTTGCTGTAGTAAACGCTTGACCACGGGCCATTGTAGTAGGGAGAATTGTACCAGATATTTCCCCTGTTCATGTAGTAGCTGTTGTTATAGTAGAAAAGATCGTAGGGGACACCCACTGCTACGTAAAATCCCAATTCGGGGGGCTGAACGAATTCCGGCACTTCTTCCGTCACTACCGGTTCGTAGCTGTAGTCAGGGTAGCCATATGCAGGGGCAGGGACTGGTGCGGGCGCAACCACCCAGGGAAGGCCGATGTTGAGTCCGACCCCGCCTGGCCCGACGCTTAGTCCAAAACCGGGTAAGCTTATTGAAACACCGGCATTGGCATGGGCCGGGGCGGCATACGCTACCGTTAGTGGAGCCAAGAGCAATGCTATTAGCCACATCATTCGCTTTTTCATCGTGTTATCCTCCCGGTCGATGATGTCACGGTTCAAATTCCCGGATCACCATGCAATGAGTCTATTCTGTTGTATTGTAGTTACCTAAACGTGCAGGGTACGCATCGGTTTACAAGAAATATTTTTGCTGAAATCCGGGTGCCGTTTCTGTGCTGGTGCAGCCTTTCGGGACAGGACTCACCATTGCACTGATAAAGCTTCCGATATGCTGCCAGCCAATCTTGCGGCTGCGATATTTCTTTTCCGATCAAAGCTATCCCGGTGGTGAGGTGAAAAACTTTTTACCGTCTAAAAGGACAAAATAGCCATGGGGTAAGGTGGAGTAAGCTTCTATACCCTTGTAAAACGACGTAACGCATGCAACAATATAACGCGTGTCGGGGTGCTTATGAATCCGAAAGCAGCCAAAGCTGGAAAATGCTAGACATCAACGAAGGTGAAATCTGATCTATTATTTTTTCAATCATTGCCAGAGCGCCGCTATGCCTGCGTCGCCTCGCCTTGCCAGGAGCCGAAACTCCTCAGAATTAACGAGTCTGACTAGTTTCCATCCGGAAAAGATCAGTAATTGAAGAGAATGATCAGCCGGGTAGAAGCTCTTATAGAATGTGCCAGAGTTTGAGACCCGGGCCCCAGGCTGTTATAGACAGTCCTGCATTACATTGTTTTTGGTGGAGTAAAGCACATGAACGTAGACTTGAAATTATTGAAAAACCTGATCAGCAAACGTGGGGATGAGATTGAAGAGAGTGTTGCCGGGACCGGCTATCTGGTTAAAACGGTCGTCGGTGTCGGCACCTTTCTGCTCGACAACGAAGGGGATTATGATCTGCTGACCGCCAAGCAGAAAGTTGTTTTTGAAAAGTTTCTCAAGCCGCTCCTGGACAAGCCTCGCCGGTAGCCGGTAATGTCCTTCAGGCAAGCCTCGCATGATGACCGGCCACATGTGTTCAGGTCCTGAAATAGTATGGTATGCGAAGTGCTTCTTTTCGGGCTGGCGTGGTCCTTCTTAATGCTTATGCGGGGGGGGAGATGGCGCGTTCTGACCATGCGCGGTTTTGATGATACAATACATCATAAACAGGAGGTTCGACATGACTCAAGATACGAAAGATCCTGATACAATACTTGATTCCGCGGCAAGCAACGGACATAAAACGGAACAGGGTGCCAACAAATCCTTTATCGTCAGCCATTGGCGCCTCATTGGCTGTTTTCTTCTGGTTCTTGCCATTGCTGGGATGTATCTCTGGAAAAATGTTGCTGTTTACAGAGCAAAGGCTCAATTGACGGAAAGGGCCGGGCAGATCATAACAGATCAGAACAAATCATTTCTCCGGCTTGCGGTCGTGCCTCTGGCCTGGGCAGTACGCACGGAGATGATGGGTGGTAATTACAACCAGATCAACCTCTATCTTACCCAGCTCGTTAAAGAGCAGAATATGAAGGGAATCATAGTTGCAAAACCCGACGGTACCATCGTGGTTGCAACAGACAAGAAACTTGAAGGCACCCCGGTTGCCAGCGTCTTTCCTCCATCGGTGCTTCAAGAGGACAAAACGATTGTCAGTACCCAGGAAAACGGGGATATAATGGTTGTGTCGCCGATCATGGGGTTGAACGAAAAACTGGGGGTATTGATTCTGCTCTATACGCCGCCAGGCCATTCTCTGCAAGGGTTTTGATCCTGCAGCTATGGCCATCTGTTTCGCCCGGGAAGGGGGCTTGTCCTGGACAGCTTTAATCCTTCTTCAGAAGTATTCTTGCTTCTTCAGGGTATAGTTTTTTGATGCAATCCGGACAAATGCCATGCGAACATAATGTGTCCGAATGTTCCAGGAGGTACAACTCAACATCTTGCCAGAAACCACTATCACTTCTGATTTTTTTGCAGCTTGAACAGATTGGCAAGAGTTTGCTGAGATCCTCAATCTTCTTTTCCTGGGCCTTTCGTACGGCTTCTCGCCCTTCTACCTGCTCCGTGATATCAATACAGCTACCGATATATCCGGCAAACGAACCATCGTCATGATAACATGGAGCACCACGGTCAAGAAGCCATCTGTATGCACCATCGCTGCGCAGGAGCCGGTATTCCATTTCAAAAGCTTTTCTGCTATTGAAAGCCTCCAGATACGTGGTCAGGCATCGTTGAAAGTCATCGGCATGAACTCCCTCTGCCCATCCATTACCTACTTCCTGCGCCAATGACCTGCCGGTGAAATCCAGCCAGCGTTGATTGAAATAATTGCATTCGGCATTTGTGCCGGCTCGCCAGATAAGAACAGGAGACTGTTCTGTAAGGGTCTTATATTCATCGAAACTCAAAGTTCTTGTTTCCATAATCGTATCCCTCAGCTGCATACCCTGAACCTTTTTACTGGCCAATGTTCACGGACTAGGTGCTTTCGATTTTATAAAAACTGGCATATGAAAGTATTTTTATTGATGTATAACAAGCTGTTGTGCGTTCTTTTCTCGTGGTTATAGTATCGTACAAACAAGATGGTAAGGCAAATAGTAAATGGGCAAATTGTTATCCCCGGATTCTGGCATGTGGCATGTGTTGCACGTTGTTTTGCCGGTTCATCTCCGGTGTCCAGCGGGTGCACGAAACCCGTGACCCTGGTGCCGACGGGAAAGTTTTCCGCTTTCTGAATTCCAGCCACCATTCAGAACATCAGAGAAACAATTCTGTGACAAAACTCTCCCCTTTATCCCCAGCTGAAATAAATTGTAATTGATATTGATTGTCAATAGACAGGCTGATAATTGTAACCTGCTGTAATTGCGCATATTATTGCAAGTCACTGATATTGCTGCAAAAAAATTAATTGACTACGTATCAGGCAATTTGCAATCCATCCAGCAAATTACACTACTTTACCTTGATCCCAACAGATTTATCCACAGTGTTTCCACAGGTAAATGTGGAGATCCGGTTACAGACTTTGGAATGCCCAGACCGTTTATGATTCATCGGTGCTTGAGAAGTATCCTGTCGCACATGGTGAGTATCCTTGCTCCCTAACGGAGGAGTCTTTACATGATATCCCTATGCTGCACTCTCCCTGCACCGGACTATCAGGAGCTTAGCTACGAGGAAAGCAAGATATTCTGCAAGCAGGTCTATCTTCTCCGGAAACGAGGCTATTCAATGGCTGATGCCCAGACACTCTCGTATCGGAGGGTTTTGGCGGAGAGTGTTGCGCACGGATCAGGCAATGAGCCCTGAAGGGGATTCTGGTAAGCAGCGAGGTGCCACTATGGCAGCTATTCATTAATGCAAAAATACCTGCAAGTGTTAAAAAAGTGAGTACTGGCCTAAGCTTTAACGCTGAACAATTTCTAAATGTGTTATTATTGCAAAGAAGATACACTGCCGGAAAGATGTTGGTTCGGGAGTGGTGACCACTACCCTGCCTTAAAGAAAAGAAAGTAAAGGAGGCAAGTAAAATGTATCACGAAGTTGATGACTATGAGATTATTAGTGAATATAATGTAAATGAATTAAAAGTGAAGGTGAAGGAACTTTTGGCCAGGGGATGGAAGCTATGCGGCGACCTGCAAATTGTCTCTTCGGTTAAAGCTGATATCGTTGCTCCCCTGTTTACACAGGTAATGGTGCAGGCCAAGCGTTAAACCCCTTCAAAGAAAATTGCGAAAACCCGGCATTGTAGCATGGGGCTATTTTACTCTGTGGAGACCCAACCTTTTTTGCGTACCTGGTTGTGTCGAGGGAGGGGCATGAAAACTCTAACAATTTCCCTGATATTGGGTTTGTCATTGGTCGCCGCTTTCCATTGTTCATGGGCAGACACCGGAGCGGAAAAAGCCGCGATCTCGGCTGCACATACCTGGCTGTCGGTTATCGACAAGGGACAGTATGCAAAAAGCTGGCAGGAAGCCTCCGCCTATTTTCGCGGTGCTATCAGTCGGAATCGTTGGGAAGCTTCCCTGGCCGGTGTACGCAAACCCCTTGGCAGGCTTGTGTCGCGCAGGGCAATATCTTCGAAGCGCATGCGGGAATTGCCTGGTGCTCCGGATGCCCTGTATGTGGTCATTAGATTCAGGACATCTTTTGGATACAAGAATTCAGCAGTTGAAACCGTTACCTTCATGATGGAGAAGGATGGCACATGGAAGGCAGCAGGGTATTTCATCCAGTAATGGAGTTTGTGAAAACAGCTTCCATGATTATTATTCGTTGTATGAGAGGCGACCGGTCGGTCGCCTTTTCTGATTCTGCAGGGGATGTGCAGAGAAAACACTTGACGTGTAGGCAGAAATCCGAGGCCGAAACGGTTCAATCATTCAGGAGGGCGAGGAAAAACCGGAACCAGTTGCCCCCCATAATGTCGCGGATGTTGTTGTCAGAATACCCCGCAGCGGCGAGCAATTCGGCGAGCGCGGGCAGCTGCGTATGGTCTTCGAACCCTTTGCAGGTAGTGTCATAACCACCAAAATCCGAACCCAGGCCGATCCCGGCGGGGCCGAACTTCTGCACGAACCAGTCGATCTGACGGAAGAGGAGCGCTAGGTCGGCCTTTCCGTCCAGGGAAAGCATCCCGGGGTACGCGGCGATACCGATCACGCCGCCCCGGGAGAGGATGATCTGCACCTGCTCGTCCGAGAGGTTGCGGGGAATAGCGCAGTGGCTCCGGAAGCCGGTATGGGTTGAAATGAGCCTGCCGGAAAACGTTTCGCTGACATCTTTGAAACAGGGCTCCGAGAGGTGGGCGGTGTCAATGGCAAAACCGAGGCGGTCCAGCTCCGCGACCAGATTTCGACCCGCATCGGTCAGCCCTTCGGGATGGGGGACCGCATTTCCGTCTCCCAGGCGGTTTTTCCCCACATGGGTCAATCCGACCATCCGCACTCCCCGACGTGCAAGCTCCTCGGGAGGGAATTCCAGCAAGGCATCGGCGTTTTCCAGGAGTGTCAGCACACCCGGTGCTCCCGTACCGTGATAGCAGGTTTCAAGCTCCTTTGCAGTTGTCAGCGCAGCGAGGCTCCGGATATTCTTCCCGGCGTAGCTCAGGAGGTGGCGAAGATTATCCGCCGCCTTTTCCGGCCCGTTGAAGTCGTCCTTGCAGTAGAGGGCCGAGACGATGACCCGGACCTTGCCGGCGGCAAGTTTTTGCAGGCTGATCCAAGCGTCCTGCGTTTCCTCGAAAGGTGTCTCCGGGTGGTGACGGATCAGGTCGTAGAGAAGATCCACATGGCTGTCTATCGCGGCATACATAGGGGCGTTCCTCCTGAGGTTGTGTACTTGTACACTGAAGTCGTACAAAAGGCTTTGTGAAAGCCACGGTCCGGCCCGAAACAGGATTTTTCCATGGTTTTCGGATGGTCACTGTGTAGAAAATGCCTGTACTGATATAAAATCGGTCTCATGGTTGCTGCGTCGCGATCGTTGCTCAGGCGAAAAATACGCTGAATACGGTGAGAAAGAGCAACTGGCAGGAAGCGACAATCCAGCCGTTTCTCAGCATGGAGCGCATGTCGGTCGATTCGGCGAAGCCGAGCGAACTGAGCATGTTTGCGC
Organism: Geobacteraceae bacterium; assembly: GCA_028683595.1. Taxonomy (GTDB): domain Bacteria; phylum Desulfobacterota; class Desulfuromonadia; order Geobacterales; family Geobacteraceae; genus RPRC01. The sequence goes on from JAQUHM010000119.1 coordinate 6,429, forward strand.
CCGGAAAAACGAAATTGTGCACCCTGGTGGCCACGACCAACGCCAGTGACCAGGCAAGCATCGATACCGCATACCCTGTCAACAACGGGTTGAACATTTCGTGCAGCAGCTTCAGGGTGGCGACTGTGGCGCCGCTGATGCCGAAGGCGCCGAGAAAACCGCCGGTTATCACGATCCCCGATTTACCGCCCACTTCCATCAGCGGTTTGAGGAGCGTGGTCAGGGCCGTGAAGCCGCCTGCTTTTTCAACGAACAGTATGAACGGATCCAAAAGCAGGAACAGGAGAAACAGGTTGACATTTCCCGCCATTCCCTTGACGACCAGCTTCAGGATTTCGTCGGCTTTCAAGCCTCCTGCCAGGCCGGTGATGAAGGAGAGGCCGAGCATGATGACGACGACGAATGACGTGGGGGCCTTGACGATTATGCCGTAAACCACCGCTGCCAGGAAGGCGAATGCGAATACCGTGGTGGCGCGACGGCTCCTGGGAGTCGGTTCGAAGTGAACCGTTTCGTCCAGCTTTTCGTACGGGTTTATGTCCCTGGTTTTCCTTTGGATTCGCTGGATCACGCACCAGGTGACCAGCAGGGTGATGGCGGCGACCGGGCCGGAGACGAACAGCAGCATTTCCCCGTAACTGATTTTCGTCAGGCCGAGCAGGGTAATGACCGGGGGCGTAAAAGGCCCGAGGATCAGGGCTTCTTCTCCCACTGCCTGGAAAATGACCCCCACCGTGCTGCGGGACAGTCCGACCGCGGCGGCGATCGGCAAAACAATGGGCGCGATAACGGCATTGCCCCCTGCCATGGTGCCGAGCAGTCCGACCACCACCAGGCAGGACAGCATTATGCCGAACATGGCCTTTTTTTCCGTGTCCACACCGATGGAATGGATGATCCGGTAGACGATAACGCGGGACACCCCGGTCGCGTTCAGTACCTCGCCCAGCCCTCGCCCCAGCATGATGATCAGCCCGACCAGGGCGAGAAAGGAACCCATGGCGTTCGCCAGGGCCGCCCCGAAGGAGACGAGGGTCTGGTGGCTGAGCAATGCGCCCGCTACGACGCAGATTGCCGTAGCTGTCAGAATATCGACATTGCGGAAGACCAAAACAACGTAGAGCAGCAGAGGCAACAGCCCCAGCAGCCCCAGCCAGAGATCGGGATTCATATGGCTACCTTTCCGGATGAGGGATTCGCCAGACGGAATAGAGATTAAACCCGAAAAAAGTCGACTGACCGGCAGGTTAGGAATGCTCCATTACCGGGACCGCCGTTAGAACGTTTTCGGCTACGCCGCAAAGTAAACCCGGGGGACGGGCAAGTCAAGAATTTAGCTCAGCGGGGGAATTTAAAATCATGGACACTCTTACATCCTGTGCACGGTTTGCATTCGCAGGCAACGTAGAAACTCTTTTCCGACGTAACCTTGCATTCTTTTCCCCTGTCTGTTAAGTAAAAGGCTTGTGTGTACAAAGGAGGTACTACTTTGAGCGAATTCTTAGTCACTCTGGAATCGGTCCTGCAGCAGACCTTTCTTGGTATCAGCCTGAGCCGCTTTGCCGGTGCTTTTCTCATTCTGATCGTGGCCCTTATCCTGAAAAAGACGGTAAACCATCTCTTCTTCAAGGTAATTTATCCCTTGGTGTCAAAAACCAGAAGCCGTTATGATGATTTATTTTTTCAGTCGATCAGAAAACCCGTCGAATGGCTGGTGATGATCATCGGCTCTTTTGCCGCCATCCATATTCTTCGGCTTCCCGTGGAGCCGGTTGATCTTCGCCACGGCGCCAACGCTCTGTTCAAGGTTTTGCTGACCTTTGACGTTGCCTGGGCTTTTTTTAATCTGGTGGGACTACTGGAAACCTTCCTGGAGGGTTGGGTGTCGAAGACGGAATCGACCCTGGACGACCAACTCCTGCCGTTTATTCGCAAGAGTATTCGTGGCTTTGTCGTGTTTCTGGCTGTCATCATGACGATCCAGAACCTGGGCTACTCTATTTCCGGGCTGCTGGCGTCCCTTGGCATTGGCGGTCTGGCCGTGGCTCTGGCGGCCAAGGATACCCTGTCCAATATCTTCGGATCCGTAATGATCCTGCTAGACCGGCCGTTCCATGTGGGAGACTGGGTCAAGGCGGGAGACCTGGAGGGTATCGTCGAAGAGGTTGGTTTCCGCTCCACCAAGATCCGTACTTTTGCCAAGACCCAGATCACCGTACCGAACAACGTGATCGCCAATCTGGCCGTGGACAACATCAGCCGCAGACCGAACCGGCGCATCAAGCTTACTGTCGGAGTAACCTATGAAACGAAACCGGAGGAAATGCGCCAGGCGGTTTCGGAAATACGCGCAATGCTCGGTCGTCACCCGGCCATTGACCAGGAGTTTTTTCTGGTAAACTTCACCGAGTTCGGTGCCTCTTCCCTGGACATCCTTGTGTACTGCTTCACCACTACGGTTGTGTGGAAGGAATATCTCGAAGCACGTGAGGACGTTTGTCTGAAAATCATGGATATCCTTGAAGGTCTTGGTCTGGAGATTGCTTTCCCGAGTCGCAGCATCTACCTTCGGGGTGCTGCCGGAGAGCAGTCGGAAGCGGGACTGAACCTCTCCTGATTTGCCGAGTGGTTTTTTGATCTTCTGCATTGAAAACCAATAGTTTCACATCCGGAGTTTCCGGATGGAAACTAGCTATACCTATGGATAAAGGAGGGCGTACCGCCATGAAGAGAGTGGTAATCGTCGGAGCGGGTTTCGGCGGCATTCGGGCTGCCAACGCCCTTTCGGGCAAAGGTGTGGAGGTACTCCTCATCGATCGGCAAAATTATCATCTGTTCCTCCCGCTCCTCTACCAGGTGGCCACTTCCTCCCTGGAACAGGAATCGATAGCCTATCCGGTCAGGGCCATGACCCGCCGCTGGAAAGGGGTGAATTTCCGGCTGGCGGAGGTCTGCGGTGTGGATCTGGAACAGCGGCAACTCAAAATTGCCGGCGGTTCGGTCGGGTATGATTACCTGGTGCTGTCTGCCGGTAGCATCTCAAACTACTTCGGTATGGAAAGTGTCGAGCGCAACTCCTACGACCTGAAGAACCTGAATCAGGCTGTGGATCTGCGTAACCAGATTCTTGGTTCCTTCGAGAGGGCTTCACAGGAGCCGGATCCGGAGTTGCGCCGGGCTCTCCTGACGTTCGTTATCGTCGATGGCGGTCCGACCGGCGTTGAGTTTGCCGGGGCACTCCAGGAACTGATCCGTCACGTTCTTGCCAAGGATTTTCCGGAGCTGGCCTCCACGGAGAAAAGAACGATCCTTGTCGAGGCGAGCGATCGCCTGCTG
>JAQUHM010000120.1 GCA_028683595.1 Geobacteraceae bacterium
TCATGATGACCAATATTATTGGCGGCTTTATTATCGGCGTATGGCAGAAGGGGATGCCGCTGGATACGGCCCTCACGAACTACACCCTTCTGACCATCGGCGAGGGGCTGGTGGCCCAGATTCCTGCGCTTATCATCTCAACCGCCGCCGGTATCATTGTTACCCGTTCTGCCGATGAAAATAATTTCGGCCATGAAATTACCGGGCAGTTCCTCAACCATCCCAAGGCATTCTATGTTTGCTCAGGGGTTCTCTTCTGTTTCGGAATTATTCCCGGGCTGCCCCACTTTGCCTTCTTTCTCTTGTCCGGTTTGTCGTATCTCGTTGCAAAAATGGCTCGCGAAAAGGTTCAGGTAGTTGAGGAAGACGAGGGTCTCGTTACTGGAGGAGCCGCTGATGAGAATGGCGATCAGATAACCGCCATCAGGCCTGTCGATCTTCTGGAGCTGGAAGTTGGCTACGGCCTTGTGCCCCTGGTGGATGCAGCCCAGCAGGGAGAGTTGCTCGAGAGAATCCGCTCCATCCGCAAAACCTTTGCCCAGAAGATGGGCTTCATCGTGCCGCCTATCCATATTCATGACAACCTGCAGTTGAAGCCCCATGAGTACTCGTTCCTGATCAAGGGGGCCAAAGTTGGCGGAAGCAACCTGACCGGACAGTTTCTGGCCATGGATTCCGGCCAGGCGACCGGGGCGCTCGAAGGCAACAGCACTATCGAACCGGTCTTCGGCCTGCCGGCTATCTGGATCAAGGGTACGCAAAAAGAGCATGCGCAGATCAACGGCTACACAGTTGTTGATTCAACCACAATTATGGCTACCCATATCAGCGAGATTATCAAGAAGCATGCCCACGAACTGGTGGGAAGGCAGGAACTTCAGCAGCTTCTCGATAATCTTGCCACCAGTTGCCCGAAGGTGGTTGATGAACTTGTTCCCTCGCTTCTCAGTCTCGGGACTGTCCTCAAGGTTATTCGTGGCTTGTTGAAGGAAAACGTTTCGATTCGAGACCTGAGAACCATTCTGGAGATTCTGGCTGACTACGGAAACATGACCAAGGATCCCGATGTGCTTACGGAATTTGTTCGTCAGGGTCTGGGACGCTATATCGTCGAACAGTACAAGCAGGACGGTGATGTGCTTTCGCTCCTGGCACTGGATCGTCAACTCGAAGAGATCATCGCCGAATCGGTGCAGCCTTCGGATCAGGGCGGTTTCCTTGCCATCGAACCGGGTGTTGCCCAGCGTATTCTGCAGAACATTCGACAGGGTATGGACAAATTCAATCAGACCGGTAGTCACCCGGTGCTGCTTGCTTCCCCATCTGTCCGGCGTCACGTCAAGAAGCTGACGGAAAGGTTTCTGCCCACCCTGGCGGTCCTTTCCCACAATGAAATTCCACCGAATATAAAAGTCAAATCCCTAGGAGTGGTCAACGCAGATGCAAACTAGAACCTTTCAAGCCGTAAATATGGCAGAGGCAATGCAGCTGGTGAAGGCTGAGTTGGGGCCTGACGCCATGATTATTTCATCGCGCAAGGAGCGCCGCAAAGGTATTTTGGGCTTTTTTGCCAAACCGGTGTTTCGCATAGTTGCAACGGTTGACACTACCCCTCAGCGGAAGAGCGCGCACTATCGTGAAACTGTCGGCAGAGAAGAAACAACCCGCGATGAGTTCCGCAATTCCATGCTTGAGCCGCTTGCACGTGAACTGAAAGAACTCAGGGAGAAGGTTGACACCTTACTTGTCAAGGAAAACAAAACCTGTAAGGAAGCTGCGCCGCCTGTGACAGCATCGAGGTCCGAATGTGCAGATACTGCGCCCGGAAGGGACTTTACCCAGCGTGAGTCGGTGAACGGTGAAATGCTGGAGTTGAAAAAACTTCTCCTCGAATCGGTCCAGGGAGAGACCACCGGAGCATTCTCCGGTATGGCCCGGGACACTTTCGTGCCTGCCGGAAATCTTGCCTGTGCTGCAACGGACCGAAACAAGAAGGAAACTGTATCCCTGGCGCGTATCTCTACCACCCTGCATGAGGCCGGACTTGTCGAGGCCTCCGTTCATGCCTTGCTGGAAAAGCTGAAAAGCTCAGAAAAACCGTCAGATAGTGAGGGAGATATCAGGGAATTGTTGAAAGAGTCACTTGAGTCTGCCATCAAGTGCTCGGGTCCCATCAGGCTGAAGAAGAATGGCACCAAAATCGTGGCACTGGTGGGACCTACCGGCGTTGGCAAGACCACCACCATTGCGAAACTTGCAGCCCTCTACACGATTGGAAGGAAAGCAAAAATAGCTCTGGTAACTATCGATACCTTCCGTGTCGGCGCGGTAGAGCAGCTCAAAACCTATTCCCGGATCATGGGTGTGCCGCTCGAAGTTGCTTCAACCCCGAAGGAACTGGAAAAAGCCCTGGCTGCCCATACCGACAAAGACCTGATCCTGATCGACACGGTGGGCAGAAGCCCGAAAGATAAGGAAACCATCGAAGGGCTTCGTTCAATGCTTGATTCATCTTTTGCTATTGAGACACATCTCTGTGTGGCTGCCACAACGCGGGAACGGGAACTCCGCGGGATCGTCGAAAGTTTCGGGGCTCTTCCCCTGAGCAGGCTTCTGTTTACCAAGCTGGACGAAAGCAGTTCGTTTGGCTCTATAGTCAATCTGCAGATTGAGAACAAGCTGCCCCTCTCGTATTTTACGCGGGGACAGCGAGTTCCCGAAGATATTGAACCGGCATCGGGCAAAAAGGTTGCGGAACTGATTCTCGGGGAAGACTGAGATGAACTTATGGGGAAGCGCCGCTTATGGCCGCATGTGTCAAACCGCTAGCAACAAGTCTTCCCGTCCAGTATCGGAGTTACTATGAATACTCTTGCAAAGGCATATGAAACAGAGCGCCAGTTCAGCAGCTCACAGAGCAGGGACGAGTTGGTACTATCCCATCTTTCGTTGGTGAAATACCTTGTTGGCAGGGTTTCGTCCAAGCTTCCGTCACACCTTGACCAGCAGGATCTCATGAGCGTTGCGGTTATTGGTTTGATTACCGCGGCTGAGCGCTTTGACCCGAGCCGGGGGATCCTTTTCAAGACCTTTGCCGAAAAACGGGTGATGGGTTCCATCATGGATGAGCTTCGCGCCCAGGACTGGCTGCCACGGACTCTGCGGGAGAAATACAAACGCCTTGAACATGAGTTTTCCGTTCTGGAGCAGAAGCTGGGTCGCAATCCGAGCAGCGAAGAGGTGGCTGCGGCCATGGGCATGGATCTGGAAAAATACTTCCAGTTGATGGAAGAAGTCCACTCACTTTCTTTCATGAGTCTGGATGATTTCCATGAGGACGATGAAGGTAGCCCCTTCGGGTTTCTTAATTTCCTCTCGGACAATGGTGCGGAAAATCCTCAGAGCCAGATGATGGCAAAGCAACTCCTCCAGGTGCTCGGTGATGCAATCGAATCGTTGCCGGAAAAGGAGCGGCTCGTGGTAACCCTCTACTACTACGAGGAGTTGAATCTGAAGGAGATCGGGGAGATCATGAGTCTCACCGAATCACGGATTTCCCAGCTGCACAGTCAAGCGGTGATCCGCCTGAAAGTCAAAATGAAGAATATGGCGGGCTAACTGTTGCTGAAGGAGGATACAGTTCATGAATAGCGGAATCTATGGGGCCATTTCCGGGAATATGGCGATGATGAAACAATTGGATGTGCTGGCCAATAATCTGGCCAACGTGAATACCCCCGGGTTCAAGAGGGACAACATCTGTTTCAAGGCAGTCCTGGCAGCCTCAGCTCAGCAAGGGACTGAAGGTGCCGCTGATACTCCTTCTCTGGCCACGGAGAGCTATTCCATTGATTTCACCGCCGGACAGGTAAAGGTAACCGACAATACCTTTGATATCGCTCTTGATGGCGACGGTTTTTTCGCGGTAAATACCCCACAAGGGAAAGCCTATACGCGGCAGGGTAACTTCAAGATTGATGCAAACAGCAAGCTGGTGACTGCTGATGGCTATGAAGTTCTGGGGGCTGGGTCGCCTATTATTATCAATGGCGGCAGCGTTTCCTTCGATGAAAAGGGAAAGATTTCTGTAGAAGGTCAGGAAACAGGATCCATCGACGTGGTGGATTTTCCGAAGCCCTATGCGTTACGGAAAATCGGTAGTGCCCTTTTCATGCCGAACAGCTCTGATGCAACTCCGCAGCCGGCAAAAAATACTCTTGTCAAGCAGGGCTATCTGGAGGGATCGAATGTGAACACCCTCGAGGAAATGGTGCGGATGATCGAAACGACGCGCTCTTCCGAGACTTGCCAGAAGATGATTCAGAACTATGACCAGATGACCGGCAAGGCGGTCAATGATCTGGGTAAGGTGTAGAGGAGCAGGCTTGAGGATCGAGGATTAAAGATTCGGATTAAGGATTAAGGTTCGAGGAATACGGATTTAGTGATAAGGATTAAGGAGGCAGGATTATGATGAGGGCTTTGTGGACGGCGGCTTCGGGGATGCAGGCGCAGCAGCTTAATATCGACGTGATTGCCAATAACCTGGCCAACGTCAATACCAGCGGTTTCAAGAAAAGCCGCGCGGATTTCCAAGACGTGATGTATCAGAGCATCAAGACGACCGGAGCTCCTTCGACGAACTCCACCCAGACAGCAGGTATCGAGGTCGGTCTCGGAACAACGCCGGGATCGGTTACCAAGGTCTTTACTGCCGGTAACATTACCCAGACAGGCAGCGAACTGGATCTGGCCATCGAAGGGGATGGCTTCTTTCAGATCCAGATGCCGGACGGCACTACCGATTATACCAGGTCCGGTTCTTTCAAGAAGGACGGGCAGGGGCGGGTTGTTACCGCAGACGGGTATCCGCTCATGCCGGAGATGGTTATCCCGAGCAATGCGTCCAGTATCTCCATTGGTACTGATGGAACCGTGGCCGTGACGCAGTCGGGTCAGTCTGCAGCTACTACTGTCGGAACCATTCAGCTGGCAACATTTCAGAACCCGGCCGGACTTTCCAGCCAGGGCCGTAATCTCTACCAGGTAACCGACGCTTCCGGAGATGCCAATACCGGTACTGCTGGACAGAACGGCATCGGCACCATCAGCCAGGGTTATCTGGAGATGAGCAATGTAAACCTTATGGAAGAGATGGTTAATATGATAGTCAGTCAGCGAGCTTATGAGACCAATTCCAAGACTATCCAGGCTGCGGACGAAATGCTCCAGCAGGCCAACAATATGAAGCGGTAACGGTAGTGAGCGGGAGAAGAATATGAAAAAAATCATCGTACGCCTTGTTTTTATTGTTCTGGTATGGTGCCTTACCGCTTCCGCAAGCGCTTTTGCCGGCAATACGGTTTTGTCCGTGAAGCAGGTTCGGACGGCGGTAAAAGAATTCATCCTGAACAGAACCAGGGATAGCGGAATGGAAATCAAGATCAAGAGGATCACGATTGGTGAGGATCTTCCCGTCCCTGCCGGGAAGGTCAGCTATGAGATTATTGCTCCCGACCAGTGGCAAGGCTGGGGCAGGACTGTTCTGGGTCTTGTCATCCGGGTCGATGATCAATTGGTCAGAAACATGAGCATCCCGGTGGAGGTGGAAGCACTTGCCGACATGGTAGTTGCCCTGTACCCCCTGCCGCGTGGCATGGTGGTGGCGGCGAACGATGTTTCGCTGCAGAAAAGGGATATATCCGACATTTCAGGGAAGGTCAGTTTTAATCTGGCTGATGTCCTCGGTAAACGGGTGCGGGTCCCGATCCGGGCCAATACCCCGGTTCGCAGCGATTATCTGGAAAAGGTTCCCTTGGTGAAAACCGGCCAGGTAGTGACCATCGTCGCTGAAAACGGTGTTTTTCGCGTTACTGCAACCGGTATGGCGCGGGGCACTGGAGCTGAAGGTGACTTGATAATGGTCCAGAACATGAACTCGAAAAAGAGTGTGCAGGCCCGAGTGGTTGATGCGGGAACAGTTGCGGTCAATTTCTAGCCAGTCTAAACGGCCGGAAAGCATTCTGCAGAATATTCCGGTACTGGAATCAAGAGGTTTCACCATGAAAAGAACTATGTTGGCTGTTGCAATTCTCCTCAGCGCAGGATGTGTCTATCCGCAGGTGCAATTGCCTAAAGATTCTTCTGATGAAGAATACATTCCGGCGCCGCAGGTCAGTTATGCGAACGGTTCGATCTGGCAGGCCAGCTCGGTATCGCCGATAGATGATTTCAAGGCACGAAAACGGGGCGATATCGTTACAGTGGTAATCGTCGAGGAGGCCAGTGCCAGCAAGCAGGCTACTACCGGGACAAAGCGGACGTCCGGCATTTCAGCATCTATCCCCAATCTCATGGGATTGGAGACAACTGCACTAAAGGACAAGCTTGACCTGAGCAGCCTCATTAAGGCCGATGCAAGTTCCGAATTTGGAGGCAGTGGCACCACAACACGGAAAGACGTACTTAATGCAACCATTTCCGCCCGGGTCATGGATATCCTCCCCAACGGCGACTTGAAGATTCAAGGCAGCCGCAGTGTCAAAGTCAACAATGAGGAGCAGATCATTGTCCTGAAGGGTACGGTACGGCCAAGGGACATCAACCAGGATAACATGATAAGTTCTTCGCAGATTGCCGATGCACGCATAAGCTATTCCGGGAATGGCATTATCAACGACCGTCAGCAGCCGGGCTGGTTCTTCAATTTCTTTGACAAGGTATGGCCTTTCTGATGGGAGCGACCATGAAAAGAATTTTTTCCATAGCGGTATTCCTGGTGTTGCTGCCGCACATCGTTCACGCTACCCGCATCAAGGATATTGCTTCGTTTGACGGCGTTCGAGACAATCAGTTGCTCGGCTACGGACTGGTAGTCGGTTTGAACGGCAGTGGCGACAGCGACCAGACAAAGTTTCCCGTCCAGACCCTTACAAATCTTCTTGAGCGTTCCGGTGTCAGTATCCGCAGAGCGGACATTACCGTGAAAAATATCGCCGCGGTCATGGTTACGGCTACCCTGCCACCCATGGCCAAACAGGGAACCCGGCTCGATGTGCTTGTTTCCTCCTTGGGCGATGCTAAAAGTCTGGCAGGAGGAACCCTTCTCATGACACCTCTCAAGGGGGGAGACGGACTGGTGTATGCCGTTGGCCAGGGTGCCGTTTCCACCAGTTCTTTCTCCTATGGCGGTCAATCTGGCGGGTCAGCCCAGAAAAACCATCCCACTGCGGGCAGAGTTCCCGAAGGGGCACTGGTCGAGCGGGAGCTTCCCTATGCCTTGACGAACAGGAGCCAACTGCGGCTCAATCTCCATCGACCTGATTTTACTACTGCTTCACGCGTTGCCTCCGTGATCAATAAAAAGTTTCAAGGGGTTATTGCCGTGTGCAATGACCCTGGTTCCGTTACTCTGACTCTCCCCGAAAAATATCAGGGGAATACCGTAGAATTTGCCGCTGCCCTGGAGAGCCTCCAGGTTCAGCCGGACATGCCTGCGAAGGTGGTTCTCAACGAGAGGACCGGCACAATCGTCATCGGCAATGATGTGCGGATTTCCACTGTGGCCGTGGCCCACGGCAATCTCACACTGTCGATAAAGGAAACACCGCAGGTTTCGCAGCCCCAACCTTTCAGTGGAGGGGAGACGGCTGTAGTTCCGCGCACGAGCATTAACGTGAAAGAGGACAAAGGTGGCGGAATGTTTGTCGTGAAGGAGGGGGCCAATATCGGTGATGTGGTGAAAGCTCTCAATGCGATTGGTGTAACGCCGCGGGATTTGATCGGAATTATGCAGGCTATCAAGGCGGCAGGGGCTCTGCAGGGGGAATTGGAGATTATTTAGTTTTTATCTGGAAACCGCTAGTTTCCCATCCGGAATTTCCGGATGGGAACTATTTAGCAAGACGATGAAAGACTGTCAGATATGTAACTATTCAGGTGTCAAGGCTGAAGGTTAATAATCGTGAAATCATTGGCCTTGCAGCCTTCAGCCTTCAGTCTGTTGACCTGCATAGATACTCAGATGTTTAAGTTGTGAACAGCCTGTTCAGAAGTTGAAATATTTTAAAAATACCTCTAAAGTTTTAGAAAATTCGTTCGATAAGGTACCTATATGACGATGATAAGCAAACCTGCAGTATTTCCTGAAGAGCTGGCATCGAATCTTCTGGGTAAGGTGAATGGCGGTGGAAAAGGTGAAATCCCCGCCAGTCAGAACGCCGCGCTTAAAAAAACCTCTCAGGATTTTGAAGCTCTCTTTATCGGGATGATGCTTAAATCCATGCGCGCAACCGTTGGCAAGGATTCCTTGACCGGCGGTGGGCATGGAGAAGAGGTCTACCGGTCCATGCTGGATCAGGAATATGCCCAGGAGGCCGCCAGGGGAGGGGCGCTTGGACTCTGCAGGGGGCTCGAGGAACAACTCGCACGGCACATAGGACAGAGTGAAGTCAATGACAGTCGATCGAAACCATGAAGTTCAGGAAACCAGCTCAGGAAGTTTGGGTGTAGCCATGAAAGTTACCAATAGGACCGTAAATAATGGAAAACCGACTCTCCGAAGCGAAGCGCTGGAGAAAAAGGGCGTTTCAGATGTTTCGTCCCAAAAAAACACTGCCAACACCTCTGACCGGGTGGAATTGTCAGTCAATCGCGCGAAGATAGATCAGCTCACCAGTGTACTTGCTACGATGGAGAGCCCGAACACGGGAAAAATCGAGTCTATCAAAAGCCAGATCGCCGAAGGAACCTACAATATCAGCGGTCAGGCAGTAGCCGAGAAAATGCTGCAGTCCATCGGCGTGTTGAAGACGGGTGGAGATGACAATGAGTGATCGGATCAAGTGCCTCATACTGACTCTGAAAGAAAAAGAGACCCTTCTGGAAAAGCTCGTGCTGCTCCTTGGTGAAGAACGTGATTATATCGTTGACCTTGATACTGAGGGCCTGGAGGTGAAGCGTGAAAGCAAGCTTCAGCTCATTGAGCAGCTTGAACAATGCAAGGCAACCTGCAAGAAGGCATTGGAAGACGCGGCACACGATCTGAAAGTACCTTCGCCGCATAACCTGTCTTCAGTTCTCTCTGCTGCTCCGGCTTCCCTGCGCGAGGTTCTGCTCAAATCACAACGGAGGCTCTTCGAGCTTACCGATCTTTTGAACAGAAGCAACCGTTTCAACCGCGACCTTCTCTACGGATCGCTCAGTACCGTCAACAGATCGCTGGAATTCATCAATAGGGGCCTGGGACGTGGCGTGCGCACCTACAGCAACGCGGGAAGCGTGGTTATCGGTGAGGCCGGCAGCAGACTTGTGAGTGGAGAAATCTGATGGGCATCAATAATCTTTTCAATATCGCAACGTCGGGTGTTACCATGGCCAGAGTCGCCATGGAGGTGACGAGTGAGAACATCGCCAACGTCAACACCGCCGGCTATTCTCGGCAAACAGCGGTTTTTGAGACGGCCCCTGTCAACAACTCAAACGGATTCTCTCTCGGGACCGGAGTGCAACTTGCCACGGTGCAGAGGAGTCATGACGATCTCCTGCAGCTCCAGCTGGTGAAGGGTAACAGCCAATATGGAGAGAGTGAGACGAAACAGACTGCTCTTTCTCATATAGAACCGTATTTCAACGATGTGACCACCGACGGTCTCGGCCAATCCATCGAGGATTATTTCAATTCATAGCAGGACTTGTCGTTGACTCCCCAGGGTG
>JAQUHM010000121.1 GCA_028683595.1 Geobacteraceae bacterium
GTACGGCCCAGTGCGCCTCATTGGAGCCGAATAGGTGCCGGATTATGACTTGCTTCTCCTGGTACGTTGACTGTTCCGACAGCAATAAACGGGCGCTTTCTTCCAGGTCGGGCGTCTCAATTACCAAAGTTCCTTCTTTTTTCAGCCACGACTGCCACTGGGCCAGAAGCGAAAGTGCGACCGGACGCTCAAAGTGCTCGAGTACGTGATGACATCGTATTTCATCGACTGAGCCGGGAGGGAAGTCAAGATCAAGAATATTGGCGCAATAATCGGCAATCTGTCTGGACTGGGTTGTATGATTTTCAGAGGGGAAATCAATGTTGATATATCCCTGCAAATACTTCTGCCCGCAGCCGAGGTGAAGGCGGAGCGGCTGCCCGGGATGAATGATGTTTGCGCGCAATAATTCAGTAAAGATGGTGATGGATGTGGAATCCGAATGCTTTGAAACAAGGGTGTTCAACAAACTGTCCATATAGGTGTCAAAGTTGAAATAGCGTACCGCGTATTTCCGAGCTTCTGTCTTGAACTGCGCAAGATTGTCGCTTATAACTTTTAGGCTTTGGTGTAAGCCGGAGGGGGACCAAGATAAAAGCCGGACAAACGGAGGCCGCCTGGTCATCTCGTGATCGATTGTTGTGATGACGGCAAGACCATGCCAAAGGTAGGAGGCGATTTTGCCCGAGGAAAAAATGAGATTTTCGAAGTTGCCCGTGCCGGTCAAGTCTTTGTACAGAGCCAGGCCAGCGTCGAATCCTCCGAGATAGTCGGAATATTCGTTATCAGAAAAATATCGGGTATCAATGCTTGCACCGGGAGTGAGCTCAATCTGGTGCGAAATAAGCGACTCATATTCTTTTGTTCCCATGGAATGCCCATGGAGGGTTAGTGAACAGAAATCAAAAGCATGCGACTTTTGAAAGGAATTCATAAATTCTTCCATGCAGGCCCACGGCGCGAAATATCCGGAATACAGTAGCTTGAGAGATGAGGATTTGTCTGTGCCTGGCTTGACACGAACGGGGCGAAGTGACACGGGGAGGTGGAAGAATGGAAGGTCTCTTCCAAGGTATGAAGTGAGCGCATCCCCTCTTTCCTTACTCTGCACAACCAGCAGACGGCAGGCAGCCAGCAGCGCGCCTACATACGTACTGTCTGAATGCCTGAGAAGGTCTATTCCTTCAAGGGAGAGATAGAGGAATTTGCCCGGATCGGCGCCCGCCTGAACAGATAGGTGTAAACTTGTGAACTCCACGCCAACCAGGAGGTCATACTCGTTGAGTTGCGGTTTCAGGAACTGAGAGAATGCCTCCCTTGTTTCTTCAGTGTCCCGCCTTTGCGCAGCCTCTTGTTCTGTACAGTGATCGAAAATCAACAGGTTGACACCGGGGAGAGAAAAATTTGTTGATCGGTAAAGCCTGTCGACGAAAATGCTGACGGAATAGCCCTTTTCAGCAAAATACGTAGCCATGTTTTTTACGGTTGGTGAAACTTCGATAGAATACCTATAACAGACAATAGCTATACGCATAGACGGTAATCCTTTACTAGTAGAGATGCCGCAATCAGAACAGATTGCTTGTCTCCGTCAACGTTTCGCGCCGACACAGAGATTCCAGGTCGTGTCGTTCGGAGGAGCGGTTTCCATCCAACGGGAAAAAAACAGTGGAGATAGTCCCGCATACGAGAGATATTCGACAATTTCCGGGATAAACAGATAACGCATCCGATGTGTCTCCTGAAGGGTTTTAGCTTCCCCGTCATGCTTGTTTCTGATTGAAATTCTGTAGTCGACATCAACGGTATTGTCATTAGGATACAAGATAGGAGTGGCAATGCGGGTCACGCTGATGGTTTCGTCCTCGAGCTCTTTTACCCGCAAGGTTGGTGGGTCGGTCAGTACACCCGGTCCGTACCAGCAGTCAAAAATAAAAAGACCCTCAGGTTTCAGGTGGGCTTTGGCTGTAAGAAAGGCGGACTTCAGATCGTTGTTTGTCACCAGATAGCTTACGACGTGGAAGAGCGAAAGCACGACATCATATGTTTTGTCGAGGCGGACTGAGCGGATATCACCGTGAATATATTCCCGCTTATTGTTGTTTATTGATGCGTTTTGGGCTGCGGACAACATCTCCTCGGACAGATCCACCCCGGTAATAGCGTAACCTAACTCCTCAAGATATTGGTCATGGCGTCCCGATCCGCATCCAAGGTTTAGGATGGTTCGTGCCCCCGGCCGGTGTTCCCTGATCAGCTTGTGGATATAGTCTGCTTCACCTCGATAATTTTTGTCACGGTAGAGCAGGTCGTAATAGCGGGCGTATTCGTTAAAAACGCTCATGATAAGCAACCCTTTACAGCATTGACAACTTGAGCTATTTGTTCCTCTGTTATAGTCAGGCCACTGGGGATATACAGGCCCCGACGGGCCAGATGCTCTGCAACCGGGTAGCTTTCTCCGCTGAAGAGTCCCATGTTACGAAAAATTGGTTGTTCATGCATGCCGAGGAAGAAAGGCCGTGTTTCAATGTCACGATTTCGCAGTAATTCGGCTAGCTGTGCCGCAGTATTTCCTGCATTTTCATCAAGCAAGATGCCATAAACCCAGAAGACATTTTTTGCCCACGGTTCCTCTGCCGGCAATGAAATTCCTTTGGTTCCATCCAGCAATTCGTTGTATTTGGCAGCGATATCGCGTTTGCGGCAGACGATGTCGTCAACTCTCTCAATCTGACTTACACCCATGGCGGCTTGAGGATTGGTCAACCGGAAGTTGTATCCGAGTTCATCATGCAGAAAGCGCTGTTTCTTCTGAAAACAAAGATTTCGCAAGCTGCGGGCTCTCTCAGCCATTTCAGGGGACCGCACCAGCACCATCCCCCCTTCGCCGGTTGTTATCAGTTTGTTGGCGTAGAAGCTGAAGGTGCTGATATCGCCTAAACCGCCGCACTTTCTTCCTTTGTATTCAGCACCGTGGGCTTCTGCCGCATCTTCAATAACAATCAGGTTATATTTTTTTGCCACTTCTTGAACCTTGTCCATATCGGCTGGATGGCCGTAAATATGGACAACAAGGATTGCCTTGGTTCTATTTGTGATCTTGGATTCAAGCTGTGTTGCATCCATTTGCCAGGTGTTCGGGTTGCTATCAACCAGCACCGGAACTCCGCCGGCTCGGACGACTGACTGGGCGGGAGAAATGATGGTAAAAGTCGGCATGATTACTTCATCACCGGGTTGAAGGTTCAAGAGCGAGATTGCAACGTCAAGGGCGACCGAGCCATTGCTTACCGCAATGCCGTATGGCATGCAGCAATATGTTGCCCACTGCTCTTCGAACAAGTCCAAATATTTCCCTGCCGATGAGATCCACCCAGACTGCAAGGCATCGTTGACCATGTGAATATCTTTTTCGGTGATCTGTGGCTCGGCAACAGGGATCATTAAAATTGCTCCTTTTCTACCAGTCCGGTGTATGGCCCTTGCTTGATTTCAAGAAAAACGGTATCCGCCAAGCATTTGAAGCGATGTCCTCCCGAAACCAGTTGGATCATATCCCCCTCTTCAAGTGTCCAAGAACCGAGTTGGCTTTTATCAAGTGCGTATAGTTCAACTTCGGCCTTTCCTTTTCTTATCAAAAGGGTCTCCGGAGTCCCAACGAGGTGTCTTTGCAGTGGTAAATGAGAATGCCTGACGACTTCACCACCGGTCGGATAGACGACAAAGCCAAGTTGTTGATAGTAGCTATCGGGAGAGATGAAGGTAGTGGTCTCCGGCATGTAGTCTTTCCGGATGATGGTTGCTATCCTTTGGTCATGCCAGGTAATGTGCTCCACCGAAGGGGTCATAGGGAAATGTCCTCGCAGTCGATATAGGACTCTTTAAGTATCCAGGCCACTAAACTGTTATCATTTTTTGCCAACTGTTGATGATAGTTGAATCCATCGACAGATCCGCGGTCAACAACATCATAGATAGTATTTGCCGGAGATTTATACTGTTTCAAATCGCTGAAAGAACGATTTGTTCTTATGTTTGTGTATGAGTCAGAAATGCCTTGGTTATACGCTCGCTGATAAATATATTCCCGGGTAAGTCTGCTTTTAGAAACCAGGTGGTAAACTGACGCTTTAGGGTTGTATAGAGCTTTGTATCCTAAATCTCGAACAGCTAGAGATACAGCAGTTTCCCCGTCTCCGCGATATTTGATAAGTTCCTGGGGGAATGCATCCGGGTGAAAACCGCCCACCTGCAGCAAGATATTCTTGCGGATGGCAAAGTTTGCTCCCCAGACATATTCATGAGGAATGGTCTTAACATTATTTCCTAGATCAAGCAGGGTATACCAACCAAGTGACCAACCACCTTCGATATGATTTGCAAGATCCTGCACCCATGAGGGCGGCTGCGTCTCGAATTCCGGTAGAATTTTCCCTGTTACGAGCGCTACATTGTTATCAAGGAATGATTCGGCCACGCCTTCAAGCCATGTATCGATAGCCTTGATATCATCGTCAGCATAGACGAGGATGTTCCCTTTTGCATGCTTCAATCCGGCATTCCGTCCCACATGTAGACCGGGTTCATTGGTCCGAATATATCTGAAGTTGTTGAACTTGCCTTGATAGAATTTGCTAACACTGGGAGTGTCGTCGGTTGATGCATTATCAAGTACAAGTACCTCAAAAAGGTCTTGCGGATAGGTTTGGGGCAGCAGAGATTTGAGCGCGACGGAGAGTAAATCGGATCGGTTACGTGTTGGGATTATTACTGAGATGAAACCTTTGCCGGCAGTACTGTTGAGGGTTATATCATTACCCCGATGGTATGATGTTGTTTTAGACAAATCAGCGGGATGGGCGCTGTTAACAGGCCCCTCAAGTTTTTCTTGTGCCGTTTTGTGAGCCGCTAGCTGGAAATCACAGTATATTCGTTGGCCAGGATATTTTAGTCGCAACTCGTCAAGATTTGTATAACGGATAATTCTGTAGTTGAAGCCCCTCATGGCGCTGCCGACGCGTTGGACAAACGCAGGTGCTGAATAGTGTCTGCTGAAAGCTGCCTGATAGAGATCAGTTCTCCATACTCTCAGTGACCCTTCATCCGGAGAGTGGGTGCTCAGGTTCGTATCAGGGCTTGACAGTACAATGTGATTATTTTCCAGATAAAGAGGTGTGATAGCGAGACGGCCTCCATCTTGAAGGACTCGAGCCGCTTCATGGATGAATTTTGTGTCTGCGTCTCCTTCGAAAGTTTCAAAGGCGCATTGGAGAGAGAGCGCTGTAGCAAATCCGTCCGGCAAGTCAGTCTCTGATGCGTCGGCACCAATTTGCCAACCGTGTAAGCCTTTTGGGAATACGAGGTCCAGTGCATATGCATCCAACCCTTTATTTTGTAGGACTTCATACCACTTGCTGCTGGCTGCAGCCACATCGATGTAACGATCTCCTTTTTTCAGGCCTAGTTCGCGGTATGCTAAATAATGCTCCAGGCATTTTTCAATCTTAACATCACCGTGTCTAGAGTAGAATTCTTTCAGTTCTTGAAAATGACAAAGCCATAGCTTGAAGTCATCAATATCTATTTGTTTTCTCTCAAACGGAACTCCAGCATTTATTAGATGATTTTCAATTTCAAGTGGGTTTCGGCTTTGTTCATAATATTCCTGAAAGTGAAATTTTAAGGGAGTATGTGAAATGCTCGAGAATGATGGCAGTTCCGTTTTGAAGCGGCCCCAGCACATATTAGGAAGATATTTAACATCTTCAAGAAAAGGCATTGCCAATTCTCTAAAAGCACGCTGTATACCCTCAGCCCATCCAATGTCGTGAAAAACTACCGTTGATCCTGGCCGTAACTTGGGAAACCATGAGACGATATCCGTTACAACGCCTTCGTAAAGGTGGTCTCCGCCGATAAACAAAAAGTCAACTTTTCCGCAATATCGAGATGAAACATCTTTGCTTGTACCGCGTAGCGGTACCAAGTAGTCCTGAAGCTCGTGAGTGTTTTCAAGGAATTCAGTGTAGGTGTCCCTTGATCCTTCAGACATCCCTTCGTTCCGCCAGGTGTCGACACAATATACCTTTGCATTGCTTGGTGTTGTTGATAATGCTAGGGCCAAAATGGAGGCTGAAGCACCTACATATGAACCAATTTCGACAAAGGCGGATCCTTGAGTTTGTTGCGCCAGAGAAAAGAGTGTTGCTTTTTCCTCGCCAGTTAGTGAAGTCTTTATTGTACTGGCAAGTATAAGGAGCCTTGAAAAGTCTTGAGATAATTGGATGGAGGGTTTTTCGGGTTTTTGATCGGATTCCTTGAGAATCCATTCCTTCACAAGAGTCAGTTTGTGCGGTCCTTCTTTTTGAAGGAAGCGGGAAGCGAGTTTTCGCAAATCTCTTCTCGTACTAATCACGTTAAAATTAGCAAAACATGTGATATTTTGACGATACCACCAACTAATCCGTTCATCTGTCCAAATTAATGGTCGGATAAAATCGATTTCGGCATATCCGTGTTGATTGAATTTTTCTCGCCAATACCAGGGCGGTCTCTCGTTTATGTGGTTAACGCCTGTTTGCCCAGGGTCTGCTGCAGAAAAGATTATTATTGGTGCGGTGGAGACCAACATTTTTACAAAGTAATCAGCTGCAGTTTCTGGCAGATGTTCTGCAACTTCCAGGCAAATTGTCAGATCTTTCTTTACCCCAGTTTTGAAATTCTGATGTGATAAATCACAGCCTGTTTTAATAGCTGACTTTTCGATCAGGTATTCATTCATAGAAAGATCATTCAGGTCAAAACCAATAAGATCAGTAATGCCCAGCTTCTGAAAAACCGACATCCAAGTTCCAACTCCGCACCCTACATCTAGCACTGAGGTTATTTCAAGATGATCAAGAATAATTGGGACGATGACTTCTGCCGAGGTTAAAGAGGTTGCTTTTTGTTCATCATAAAAATCTGAATTATAGGGATGACTCTGTTCCATACGTTTATGTACCCGTTTATTGATAGCAGTTTTATGGATTAGTTTGATTTTGCAGTAAATTTTACCGTTCTAAATATTTCAGCAATAGTTATGCCATGCTGCCTGAGGTAATAATTGTTCGAAGAGGAAGCAGGTGTGGGAATAGGCAAAAAGTGAGAAGTGGGTTTACCAATTCGTACGTTGAGTCGTGGAGATGACCTTGCGAAAGTTTGAGGAGAATATTTCCTGAATGAAAGAATTTGAGGTTACTTGCAGTGATCTTGCGTCAGAACGCCTCGTTCGCAAATCCATCGTACTCATCGGCAGTCGGATCCATTTGTTTTCCATCGATATCCGTTCCGGAAAATTTGAATACCAAGTGGGAGGGGTCAATGACACCGGTGCCGTCTGCGTTTTGTGAGAGGCTGAAAGTGACGGTGGCACGGAGGTTGACAGCGTCATACATGACGCTGTTGGGGATGGGGGAGAAGTTGGTTTCGGTTTCCGGGTGCAGGTTGACCCCGTTGTTGTAGTATCCGGCTGTTCCACCGGAGGCTTTTTTTATGGACCAGTTTGAGATATTCATTACCGACGATGCGTCCATCTCAGAGTCGAATTGGAACGTCATGGTCATTTCCTTGGATGCGTATGGCTCAAGGAAGGCGGGGTCAAGCAGGACGAGAGAACTTCCTGGACCGAGCAGGTAATTGAAGCTGCTTTTGTCGGTGTTGTTGGCGATGATCTTGGGTGTCCTGAGATCAGCTTCCAGGGAGTCGGCGAGGCTGGTGTCAAGATCTTCCAGAATATCGAGCTGTTCCTGTGCCTTTTTTGTGTTGCCCAGTTGCAGATATGCCGTACCCAGTTCGGAATAGGCATAGGCAAAGTCTTTTTTCAGCGTTACCGCCTGTTCCAGTTGACTGACAGCTTCATCATAGCGTCCCATATTGTTGTAGGTCTGGCCGAGTGCGTAGTAGACGTTACCGTCTTTGGGCGTCATGCGCTGCACTTTTTTGAACTGTGTTTCTGCGTCTGAGTAACGGTCGGTTTTGAGATAGATCTGGCCTAGGGAGTAGGGCGCTAGGGTTGATGACGGGTCGAGGCGCGCGGCATTTTTGTAGGCGCTTTCCGCTTCACTGTACCTCTCTTCAGAATAATAGATGTTTCCAAGATCCGTGTAGACAGTATCCTGGTCCCTGTCTACGCTCAGGGACAACTTGTAGGCATTGATAGCTCCGGTGTTGTTGTCCTGTTTGAGGTAGGTCATGGCCATGTAATTATAGGCATCGGTCATATCCGGTTTGTAGGCTGTTGCTTGTCTGAAGGAGGAAAGAGCTTCGGCGTATCTTCCTTTCTGGTAGAGGGTCATGCCACTGGAAAGGGCGTTGTTTGCCGCCGTATCTCGTTGTGTCTCTACCGAAAGAAGGGCGGAGAATATACCTGATACCGAAGCCATGTGCATACTCCCGAAAGATCTATTGAATGTCTGTTAAACTGGCGATGCTTTTTCAGCAAAGCAGGAGTCGTGCCGCTTATAGTTCAGATAAGCTTAGAATTCTTATCGGACAGTTGTCTAAATACTTGAAGTTTTTTTCGATGAAGAGCTCGAGTTTTTTTGACGAAGTATTTTGCGGCAGATTTACTGGTGGTAGTGTCAAAACTTTGAACGATGCGTCAGTAAATGCTTCTTTTTACTATTCCAGAAGGTGGTAGAAAATTTTATATCCGATGGTTTGCTTCAAGGAATTCATTAAAGGTTTTTCCCGTGCTGACGATATATCCCTGTAGAAGGTGTTGCACACGCTTCCCAGGAGGGTTTTACGGTGACCGACAGTATCTCCAGAATATCCGATCTGTCTTCGGCTACGTCAGGCGGTACTGGTTCTGCAAAGGATAAGCGGGGATACAAGCGATTTCGTCATGAAGATGACCATGACACCGTCACGATTTCCGACGAGGCGAGACGACGTGCTGCATCGAAGGGAACAGAGTGGGATGTTTCAGAAGAAGGCTAGGTCTACATGGAGGAGAAGATTGTTATGAATACTGGTGGTAATACGTTGGACATTCTGGATGAAACTCCTGACAAACATCGCCAGCCTGCTGGCAGGCTTGCGATGCTTGTAAACAACGTGTGCGATGTTATCGGCACACGCAGGAATTTGAAGGAAATGTCATTTATGGCCGATTTTTTCCGTTCTGTAACTGCTTCGCTGATTACAGAGGAGGTCCTGGAAATGGCCGCACGGAAGATTTACGAATACTTCCGTTATAATCTGCTGGTGGTGACTCTGACAACAGGTGCCGAAGAAAGGATCATGGCCTTTTCACCCCGCGATATAGAAAATGCTCCGGATGATATGGCAGCTATCTTAAGAAATTATGCGGGACTGCGGGCCCACGACGTGAAGGGTTATCGGATCCTTGGTCTTGAAGGTCCGGAAGGGAGCCTGGTCTTTGGAAATACCAACTACCTTGAGCTTCCCATGAACCTGGGGAGCGCAACGGTCTATTCCGAGTTCAATTTTATTAACCATTTCTCTGACGAGATGCTTCAAGGGATGATGGAAACCTTTGCTGCTGCACTGCGAAATTCCCTCGAGTACGGGAAGGTGAAGGAACTGTCCATGCGGGATGGTCTTACCGGTCTTTTCAATCGTCGTGTCCTTGAAGAAATGCTGGAGATGGAGGGGTGCAAGAGAAAAGTTTCGCCGATTTCGC
>JAQUHM010000122.1 GCA_028683595.1 Geobacteraceae bacterium
TAAGAAGTTCCTTGCCAAGGACCGCGCCGTAATAGTAACGGGTGGTATCGTAGATGACTTGCAGGTCTGTCCGGCGGGATTCTTCGCGTGCCGCACGGATCCCCTGCTCAGCCTGCCGGACAATCGAGCTTATCTTGCCGCCGGTATAAAGTGGCACAGTGGCATTCAGGGATGCTATGAAGTTCTGGCGGTCCATCAGCTTGACCTTCTGTTCAGAAACGGGCAGGCTGGATAGCTCATAGGGACCGTAGGGGGTGTTGACGGGGATTGTCATTCCCTGTGGCAACGATATGTTTCTCCCGGGGAAAATAAAGTTGGGGTCTTCATCCAGAATTGAGTAGGTTGCTTTGACGCCAACCTGCGGCCAGTAGGCAGAGATGGCTTGGCGGTGTTGGGCTTCGGCTATTTCGATGCTGTAGCAGGAGGCCGATCTTGCGTGGTTGTTCTGGAGTGCGAGGTCGATGCAGTTCTGGAGGGTTAGCTTTGTGGATTGCGGTGCCGACTCATCAACAGGTGAGGGGATGGGCATTTCCTGATCATCTGCCTGAGCAGCGTAAAGGGGCAGGATGCCGGAGACTATAATCCCTCCAAGTATCAGGGCAATTGAGACCAGGCGTGGGGATCCTGCAGTTCTGCTGCTGTACATAGGATTCCTTTTTCTCGGTGACTGGGTATCGTAATATACCATTTCTCACGCGCACGTTTCGTGTGATATTTTTAACAGTGATCAGGGGCAGCGTAATCACTCTTGGTTTTCCGACACGATCTTCGAAAAGGCTGCCTCTACTGCGGCATACTCACGTTCAACTTTTGCAAACAGCTCTCCGGCTTTGTCTGTGGTGCCGTTTCTGCCGATTTTCTCAAGGGCCGCGCAGAGACCACCGAGTCCCACGGCACCCATATTCAAGCTGCCCGATTTCATTGAGTGGGCTGCCTTACTCAGGGAAGCGGCGTCCGATGACTGAAGAGCCGCCCGTATTGCACCCAACAAGGCCGGTGAGGAAGTGAGGAAAACGTTTATCAGACGGATGCGGGGGTCGGGTCCGCCCTGCCTGCGAAAGGCCAGGAACGCTTCGAGAACACTCCAGTCTATCATTGCATGGTGTGTATCAGATGTTTGCGGCAGATCCTGATCAGTCATGTGTTGGAACTCCCATTATTGTTTCGGGATTAATGGATTGAAACTTGAGTGAAAAATAACCTTGAAGCCATGGCAAAATGATGCCGATATCTTCTGAGGTCGTTGTGCTTAATGAAAGAGCAGCAGTGTGTTACGTTTTTTTACCGATCAGGAACCAGAAAAATGACGATTTTGGTCATTTATGAGAGCGAAGCAAGAACTACGGAAATCAAAGAAGAAACATTATCATTATTGATATTACATGTGTTGAGCTGTGTTGGGTGTGGCAGAGTACCATAGTAATACTTAATTGTGAAGTTCACTGGTCTGGGAAGACTTTTTGTTAACTTCTGAACAGGAAGTGGTTTTCGGAGAATTTCTCGGCCTAATGCCGTGATTATTTGCGTAAGAAAGAAAATGGCTGACTAAAAAAAAGGCATTCCATTGCGCGGAAATTGCTCGTTCATGATGATGTGTCTTTGTAACTAGCTGAAATAAAGAAGAGTATCTCCTTGGCACGCCTAATGCTATGTAGGTCTTCAACATAGAAAATCCTCAACAGGCGAGTATTGGCAAAGGCGCCAACCGTCCCGTAAAGGGATGGGGCGCCTTTTTTCCGTTTTTCAGTTCTTTGTGGAAGTCGAATGAGCTGGAACTGGGAAAATATCAAGTGGGAGAAAATTATGGCAAGGCCCGATTATTACGAAGTAACCGAATGTGATACCCACGACAAGGGCGCTCCCAAATTCTGCAAGAAGGCGGAGCCCGGGGAAGGAGCTGAAAAGAGCTGTGCCTATGACGGCGCCCGGGTAGTCCTGATGCCGATTACCGACGTTATCCACCTGGTGCATGGTCCCATCGCCTGTGCGGGTAATTCCTGGGACAACAGGGGCGCCCGTTCTTCAGGATCCCAGCTGTTCCGTCGAGGCTTTACCACCGAGATCCTGGAAAACGATGTGGTATTCGGCGGGGAAAAAAAGCTCTACAAGGCCATTCGCGAGCTGGCGGAACGATATCCGGAGGCAAAGGCAATTTTCGTCTACGCAACCTGTGTTACCGCCATGACTGGTGATGATATCGAGGCAGTCTGTGCCGCGGCCCAGGACAAGGTGCCAATGCCCGTTATCCCGGTAAATGCCCCCGGCTTCATCGGTGACAAAAACATCGGTAACCGCCTGGCCGGAGAGGTAATGTTCAAATACGTGATCGGAACTGCCGAGCCGGAGTTTGTTACCGACTATGACATCAATCTGATCGGTGAATACAATATCGCCGGTGATTTGTGGGGGATGCTGCCCCTGTTCGACAGGCTCGGTATTCGCGTTCTTTCCTGCTTCAGCGGAGATGCCCGATTCGAAGACCTTCGCTACGCCCATCGGGCAAAGCTGAATGTGATCATCTGCTCGAAAAGCCTTACGAACCTGGCGAAGAAGATGCAGAAGAAATATGGCTTGCCATACCTGGAGGAGTCGTTCTACGGCATGACCGACACTGCCAAGGCACTGCGCGATATCGCCCGGGAGTTGGACAATACTGTTGGCGGGTTGGAGAAAAGGGTTATGCAAGAGCGGGTGGAAAGGCTCATTGCCGAGGAAGAGGTGAAGTGCCGGGAAAAGCTTGCTCCGTACCGGGCCCGACTGGAAGGGAAGAGCTCGGTGCTCTTCACCGGCGGTGTCAAGACCTGGTCTATGGTCAATGCCCTTCGAGAACTCGGCGTTGAAATCCTTGCCGCAGGAACCCAGAACTCCACCCTGGAAGACTTCTACCGCATGAAGGCCCTGATGCACAAGGATGCCAAGATCATTGAGGATACCAGCAGTGCCGGTCTGCTTCAGGTCATGTACGAGAAGCTGCCCGACCTGATTGTGGCCGGCGGCAAGACCAAGTTCCTGGCCCTGAAAACCAAGACACCCTTTCTTGATATCAACCATGGCCGCTCCCATCCCTATGCGGGGTACGAGGGGATGGTGACCTTTGCCAAGCAGCTGGACCTGACCGTCAACAATCCGATCTGGCCGGTCCTGAACAAGAAAGCCCCCTGGGAAAAAAGCCCGGAAGAGCTGGACGCTGACGTGTCTTTTGCAATGGGGCATGGGGAGAGATATCTCGCCGAGAATATGAAAGAATCGCGGGTTATGGTGCCGACCAAGAACGCCACGGTCAATCCGCAGAAGAATTCCCCGGCACTGGGAGCGACACTGGCTTTTCTGGGGATCGACCAGATGCTCGGTCTGCTCCATGGTGCCCAGGGTTGCTCCACCTTTATCCGTCTTCAGCTTTCCCGGCATTTCAAGGAGCCCATCGCTCTCAATTGTACCAGTATGAGTGAGGACACCGCCATTTTCGGTGGTTGGGAAAACCTGAAAAAAGGTCTGAAAAAGGTTGTTGAGAAATTTAATCCGGGTGTGGTAGGGGTGATGACCTCCGGCCTGACGGAAACCATGGGCGATGACGTGAGGAGTGCCATTTTCCAGTTCCGGGAAGAGAACCCCGAGCTGGCCGGCGTCCCGGTCATTCATGCTTCCACCCCCGATTACTGCGGTTCTCTCCAGGAAGGCTATGCTGCTGCTGTGGAAGCAATCTGCGCAACCCTTCCGGAAGCCGGCGAGGTGATACCTGACCAGGTGACCATCCTCCCGGGTGCTTTCCTGACTCCGGCCGACGTGGAAGAGGTGAAGGAGACCTGCGAGGCCTTCGGTCTTGATCCGATGGTTATTCCGGATATCTCCTGTGCCTTGGACGGCCATGTTGATGATACCGTTTCCGCCCTCTCCGTTGGCGGGATACCGGTCGAAAGGATCAGGCAATCCGGTCGCAGCGCTGCCACGATGTATATCGGCGATTCGCTGGCCAAGTCTGCGAGAAAGCTGACCGAGCGGTTTGGCACTCCGGCCTACGGTTTCACCTCCATCACCGGTTTTGCCGAAATGGATCTGTTTATGGAGACCTTGAGTGCAATCTCCGGACGACCGATTCCCGAGAAGTTCCGTCGCCAGCGGAGCAGGCTCATGGATGCCATGGTGGATTCCCACTATCAGTTCGGCAACAAGAAGATTACCCTTGCCCTGGAGGGCGACCTGCTCAAGGTCATGGTAAATTTCCTGGCCAGCATGGGTTGTAAAATTCAGTCAGCACTTTCAGCCACCAGGGTGCGTGGGCTGGATGCTCTGCCGGCCGAGAGTGTCTACGTTGGCGACCTTGAAGATCTGGAATCGGTTATTGCCGAAAGCAGTCTGCTGGTTGCCAACAGCAACGGCCGCCAGGCAGCGGCAAAAATGGGCGGAATTCCCCATCTGCGGGCCGGGTTACCGGTATTCGATCGTCTCGGCGCCCATCAAAAAATGAGGGTAGGGTACAAGGGAACCATGAACCTTCTTTTTGAGACGGCCAATATCTTCCAGGCAAATGCAAAAGAGGCGCAGAAGTTGGCGCATAATTAAAAAGGTAGGGGATTAAGCTGAAGGCTGAAGACTGAAGGCTTAGAAGTGGAAGATCCCTGAAGTACGAAGTTGGGCGGAATTTGCTGAATCGCGGATGATTTGATTTCTGATTTTTACCTTCGGCCTTCAGTCTTCAGCCTGATTTTCAAAGAAAGGTGGGTAATTATGAAAGTAGCATTTACCAGTTCAACTGGAGAAATGATCGATCAACACTTTGGCATGGCGAACAGCTTCTGCATCTGGGAGATCGGGCCGGACGAGGCCCATTTTCTGGAAACGGTTCCGATCGTACAATCAGGAGACGATGAAGAGGACAAGATAGCGTCGCGAGTTGCGGTGCTGGGTGGCTGCTCCATAGTCTACACCATGCAGATCGGCGGTCCGGCTGCTGCCAAGGTTGTTGCCTGCAAGGTACATCCCATGAAGACAGGCAAAGAGACGAGTGTTGCGGAAATTGTCGAAAAGCTGCAGGAAGTTTTGCGGGGGAACCCTCCCCCATGGATAAGAAAGGCTATGAACAAGGGGAGCATTCCTTCATTTATGGAGGATTGAGTTAGTTGAGAATACGGGCAGTATAGGCTTTAGATCGGGTAGGGGTGATCCTGACCCAATAACAAAAACAAGATGGAGGAATAGTAACATGGCATACATTACCGGACTTACCAGAGACAAACAAGAGTGGACCCCTGAGTTTATCTTGTCCATTGACCCGGAGAGCTGCATCGGCTGTGGCCGCTGCTACAAGGTTTGTGCACACGACGTCCTAACCTTTGAGGAGGTGGATGAGGACGATTCCGCGAAAATGTTCATGAAAGTGGATAACCCCGGCAATTGCATCGGTTGCCAGGCATGCGGCAGAACATGTTCGAAGAAGTCGTTCTCGTTTGCGCCGGTCGAGCTGTAAAAGTCTGTGAGACGTAAGATGTAAGATGTAAGACGCAAGAGGTGAGTCTCGATAGAGGAGAAAATCACTGGAAGGTGAGATTGTTCTGTCTTCTCTTCTTTGCTCATTTCTTGCGTCTCAGATTGCACAGGAGGAGAATATCATGTTGATTGCCGTGGCTTCGCGGGATGGTAAAGAGATTAATGAGCACTTCGGTCATGCGGATCTTTTTTATGTTTATGAGGTTGAGGGAGAAACAGTGACCCTGAAAGAGGAAAAGAGGGTAGAAAAATACTGCTCGGACGATCCGGATCATGGTCTGCGGAAACCGGTCCTTGCTACCACTGCAGAGGCACTGAAGGAATGCCGTGCTGTTGTCTGTGCGCAGATCGGGCAGGCACCCCAGATGGAGCTGGAACAGTTGGGTGTAAATGTTTATGCGGCTCCGGGCCCGATTAGAGAAACGCTGATTGAGTTGGCGAAAGTTATGTAGCGTACATCTGGAGCTTCAGGATGGAAACTGTTTGACCTGATCCTGACAGGCTGGTATCTTCCGTTATGACTATTTCCTATAATCACTGCAATCTGCCGCCGTGGGTCATTTCCTCACGACATTTTAACGAAAATCCCCAGACTATTCAGCTCATGGGGGTTCGTGAGGCAAACCGTTTTCTCTTTCAGCGGCTGGAGGAGATCCTCTCGGCTGATGAACGGGCGGTCTTTTTCAATGATTACATGTCGGTGAAGTTCCAACTTCACCAATGGGAAGAGCAGAGCGACAAGGCCCGAAAAAGCATTAAAAACAGTTATCTTCGCTTTCTCCGCGGTTGGGGGATGGAATCCAACTCCATTGAGGGTGCCGTGCTTAAAGGCTGGGTTGAGAGCCGAATCGGATTGCCCCCCACTTTCCACAAGCTGAAAATCACCGATGTCCACTCCGAAGAGTACCTCGTTTTCGCCATCGACCGTACCAAGGGAAGCGCGCGTACCAACGCCATCAATTCTCAACTCGACCTGCTTTTTGAATATTCTCAATATGATCTGGCGAGAAGGTTTGCGAACGATCGCTGGCTGACCCTCTACCGGGGAGTCACTAATGCTGAAGAGCACGAAGTGCTGGAAGTAATTTCAAAAACAGAACAGTACGTACGGCTCAACAACCTTTCATCCTTTACTGACGACATGGAGCGGGCCTGGGAATTCGGCTATACTGTCTGGCAGGTGCAGGTCCCTATCTCCAAAATCTTCTTCTTCAATGGACTTCTGCCCAACAGCATCCTCAAGGGGGAGGGTGAGTTCATGGTAATCGGTGGCGAATACCGGGTCAGAATGGTCACCTGGTAACCATGTCGCAACTCCTCCGTTCCCGGAGCCAATCGGGAAATCTTACGACCAGGCGCTGATGCTTAATAATCAAGTATATCGTCTCCCTCCGTTGTCTGTTATTTCACTCCTTGGATTTTTCGTTCCATACTTACGTTTCACAGGTGATTTTCTTCCCTCAGTCAATTGGCAGGTTATTCGCTTTGGGGTACAGTTTTCGGGAAAAGATGCCGCTGGTACAGTAATCTGGCATTTACCGTGCGAATGCTTTCCTATCGAACTATTTTCAAAGGAACAGGCGCATGCTTGAACCGATACTTCTTTCTCTGAAGGTTGCCAGTGCGGCTGTAACCGTTGACTTTTTCGTCGGCCTCGGCATTGTCAGGACCTTGGCGCGGAAGGAGTTCCCTGGGAAAAATGTCGTGGAATCGTGACCCTGATGGAAAATGCAAAAAGGCCATCCGAAGATACTGCTTCGGATGGTCTTTTCCTCTAGGTGCCGTGGCTGATGATGAAGCTACCTGATCAGCTGGCCAATGCTGCCCCAGCGTACCCGCCAGTTATCTCCGTCCCATGACCAGTACTTGATAAAGGCCAGACCTTTGATTTTATCCTTCTTGACGAAACCCCAGAAACGACTGTCATAAGAGCGGTCCCGGTTGTCGCCCATGACAAAGTAACTGTCTTCAGGAACCTTGACCGGGCCAAAAGTATCCCGGGGGTTCTGGTCTTTTGGGATCAGATCCGTTTCCTTGTGAATTTCGTGGGGGTTCTGGTAGAGTTTGCCGTTTACATAGACATGTTTATTGATTCCCTGCACCACATCACCGGGAACACCAACAATCCGCTTGATGAAATCCTTGCTCGGATCTTCCGGATATTCAAACACGATGACGTCGCCCCGGTGGGGGTTGCGAAGTGCAAAAAACCGTTTATCGGTGAAGGGGATGGCCGTGCCGAAAATGAACTTGTTCACCAGTAGATGATCGCCGACCTGGAGGGTATCTTCCATTGATCCAGATGGAATCTTGAATGCCTGCACCACGAACGTCCTGATAAAAAGTGCCAGGATAACGGCGATGATGATTGATTCGGCGTACTCCCTGACGAGATTCTTCTTTTTAACAGTTGGAGCACCCTTTGCGTCCAAATCCGGTTCGTTGCGAAGCTTGTTTTTTTCCATGGTCTGGTATCCTTGTTAAGTGAAATGTATGCCGGAGCACGATCCTTTTGGTGCTGAAGCGCGTTCGTCTCTATTTGGTGATGATCAGAAACCAAGAAGACGTGAAAATACTCAGTTTAGTCTTCCACCTTGAGAATTGCCAGGAATGCTTCTTGGGGAAGTTCAACATTTCCCACATTTTTCATTCGCTTCTTTCCTTCTTTCTGTTTTTCAAGCAACTTTCTTTTCCGGGTTATATCACCACCATAACATTTCGACAGAACATCCTTGCGTAGGGCCTTGACTGTCTCTCTCGCGATGATTTTGTTGCCGATTGCCGCCTGGATGGCGACCTCGAACATCTGGCGCGGGATTAGCTCTTTCATCTTGGAAACCAGATCCCGGCCACGGAAGTAGGCCTTGTCCCTGTGGATAATGAGGGAAAGGGCGTCAACAATTTCACCATTAATCATGATGTTGAGACGGGACAGTTCGCTTCGTCGGTAGTCGAGGTACTCGTAATCGAGGGAAGCGTACCCTTTGGAGATGGATTTCAGCCGGTCGTAAAAGTCGAGAACGATTTCGTTAAGCGGCATCTCATAGATGATCATTACGCGTGTCTGGGTAAGGTACTTGATTTCCCGCTGGAAGCCCCGTTTATCTTCGCAAAGGGCCAGGACGCCACCCACGAACTCGTTAGGAACATGGATCGATGCAAGGATAAACGGCTCCTCGATGTGATCGATGACCTGGAGGTCGGGAAGCTGGTTTGCACTCTCGATGGTGACTATTGAACCATCTGTTTTATGAACCCGGTAGACAACGGTAGGGGCTGTAGTAATGAGTTGCAGGCCAAACTCTCGTTCGAGCCTTTCCTGGATGATTTCCATGTGCAGGAGTCCGAGGAAACCACAGCGATAACCGAAGCCTAGGGCAACCGAGTTTTCCGGTTCGTAGGTGAAGGATGCATCATTCAGGCGGAGTTTTGCCAAAGCGTCGCGGAGCTGTTCGTACTGGGCGGTATCGATGGGATAGAGCCCGGAAAATACCATCGGCTTCACTTCCTTGAAACCGGAAAGCGCGACGGCACACGGTCTGTGAAGAAGGGTCACGGTATCGCCTACCTTGGCGTCCTGGACATCTTTGATACCGGCAATGATGAACCCGACTTCGCCGGCGGTGAGGGCGGGGACCTCCACCATGGCTGGCGCGAATACTCCGACCTTGAGAGCCTCATAGCTGTGGCCGCCTGCCATGAGCTGGATTTTGTCGCCTTTCTTCAGCGTGCCTTCAAAAATGCGAAGCAGAATGACGACTCCCTGGTACTGGTCATACCAGGAGTCGAAGAGCAGGGCCTTAAGAGGGGCGCTAAAATCTCCTACAGGTGCAGGTATCTTGCGCACGATCTCTTCAAGGATTTCCTGCGTTCCGATCCCTTCTTTTGCACTTGCCAGAACAGCATCGTGGGCATCGATACCAATGATTTCCTCGATCTCTTCTTTGACCCGTTCCGGTTCTGCGGCAGGGAGGTCAATTTTGTTCAGTACCGGGAAGACCTCCAGATTGTTGTCGATTGCCAGGTACACGTTGGCAAGGGTCTGAGCCTCAACACCCTGGGAAGCATCTATCACCAATAGTGCGCCTTCACAGGCAGCCAGAGAGCGCGACACCTCGTAGCTGAAATCAACATGGCCTGGGGTGTCGATAAGGTTGAGGATATAAGTGATACCGTCATTTGCACGGTAGGAGAGTCG
>JAQUHM010000123.1 GCA_028683595.1 Geobacteraceae bacterium
GAAACCGCCGGACTTGTCATTGAACCTCTGGTGCAGTGCGCAGGCGGCATGGTGGTTCATCCCCCCGGTTTTGTGAAAGAAGTGCGGGAGTTGTGCAACCGTTACGACATCCTGATGATTGCCGACGAAGTTGCTGTCGGGTTTGGTAGGACAGGTGCCATGTTTGCTTGTGAACGTGAAGGCGTCACCCCGGATCTCATGGCCTTGTCGAAAGGCCTTACCGCCGGCTATCTCCCTCTTGCGGCTACCCTGGCAACCCAGGAAATTTATGATGCTTTTCTGGGCGACTACAGCGAGCTGAAGACCTTTTTTCATGGTCACACCTTCACCGGTAACCCAATAGCGTGTGCAGCCGCCCTGGCAAGCCTGGATCTTTTTGAACAGGATAAACTGCTGGAAAGTCTTCCACAGAAAATTGCCTATCTGGAAGGAAGGCTCCTGGAGATGAGACAGCTGACCCATGTGGGAAACACACGACAGCTGGGGATGATCGGCGGCATAGAACTGGTGCTTGACAAAGAGTCAAAAACGCCCTATCCGTGGGAGCAGCGACTTGGTGTCTTGGTGTGCAATGAGGCACTGAAGCATGGTCTTTTCCTCCGCCCCCTCGGGAATGTGCTGGTTGTCTTCCCTCCCCTTTCTATAACCATGGAAGAACTCGAGTTTCTCATGGCAGGGTTGGAAAAATCCATCAGGACGGTAACCGGGCAATAAGGCTTTGCCAACTTTTATCCCGTCTCAGACTGGTGCCGCCGGTCCAGTGTGACTATGATTTTTGCCAGGTGCAGGATCTTCCGTATCTGTTATGCCGTGCTGCAAGAATTCCTCGAGATCAGCCAAGGAGAGCGGGGGACTGAAATAGTTCCCCTGCTGTTTTTCACATCCTTTTTGCAGCAAAAGCTCCATTTGATCTTTCGTCTCCACTCCCTCTGCGATGATATCGAGCTTCAGACTCCTGGCCAGGGCAATAATTGCTGTGATGATTGAGGTGCAGTCATGATCAACAAGAATGTCTCTGACGAAAGTTTTATCTATCTTCAGGATATCCAGCGGAAATTTCCTCAGATAACCGAGTGAAGAATAGCCTGTCCCGAAGTCGTCCAGCGCCAGTCGTATTCCCATTCCCTTCAAACTGTTCAAGGCCGAAACAACATACTCGTCGTTATTAATCAAGACACCCTCAGTGATCTCAAGCTTTAGCCTTTCTGGCTCAATTTTGGTATTTTGCAATGTTTTGACGACGGTTTCAACAAGAGTTCTCTTTTTAAAGTTGCGCCCTGAAACATTGACCGACACCTCCAAAGTGCGATCGAAACGATCCTGCCATGCCTTGATTTGTCTGCAGACGGTATGCAGTACCCACTCATCGATTTCGGTAATCAGGCCCGTTTCCTCGGCCATCGGCACAAAGTGGGAGGCGGACAAAACCCCATGTTCGGGATGACGCCACCTGACCAGGGCTTCAATACCTGAAATCTCGAATGACGGAATCTGCATGATTGGTTGATATACGACAAAAAGCTCATTCCTTTTGACAGCATTCCTGAGTTGGCCTTCCAGGATCAAGTGATCCTTGGCAGTAGAGTCCAGCGATCGAGAGTAAAACTGGAAGTTGTTTCTGCCAAGTTCTTTTGCATGATACATGGCTATATCGGCGAATTTGATCAGATCCTCCAGCCTTTCACCATCAACGGGGTACAAGCTGATACCAATACTCGGCGTGACAATGATTTCGGTACCGTCAATTGTATAGGGCATTGCAAGAGAATCCTGAATGCGTTGTGCAACTTTAGCCGCATCGAAGTGGTCCCGAACATTTTTCAGCATGATGATGAATTCATCCCCTGCAAAACGGGCAATCTCGGCATCAATGCCTTCCACAGGCTCTCTGGTGACATAATCATATTTCCTGACACCTGCATTGAGTCGCTCCGCAACTTCCTGCAGAACTTTGTCCCCGACCGCATGTCCAAGAGTGTCGTTAATTTGCTTGAACCGGTCCAGGTCGACAAAAAGGATGCCAATCTGAGTTTTTGTCCTTTTGGCAAAGGAAATTGCATGACTGAAATTATCCTGGAACAGAATTCGATTCGGCAATCCGGTGAGAGTATCATAGTAGGCAAGTTGCTTAATCTTCTCTTCAACTTCCTTGCGTTCGGTAATATCCTGAATAAATCCGACAACCCACGTAGCCTTTGCTGTTTCGTCTCTATTGATGCGTGCTTTGGTTAGTATTGATCGTTCACGACCATGCTGAGTCATAATACGGCATTCGATGGTGAAGTTGCTATCTTCCATCAGGGCTTTTCTCATCCGTTCGGCGACAGCATCCTTTTCTTGCGGGTGTACGGCATCCATGAAAACTTCGTGTGTTATTCTGCTGTTACCCGGTTCTATGCCGAAAATATTATAGACTTCTCGGGAACAGTAAATTTCACCCGAGACAAGATCAAATTCCCAGCTGCCAAGATTCGCTATACTTTGGGCGTCCACGAGACGCGCTTCACTTTGTTTGAGGTTTTCCAGTGCCCTGCTTGATCGGATGACGTATTGAGCCCGATGACCGATCAGAGCCAAATTTAGCGGTTTTGTAATGAAATCGGTGGCTCCTGCCTCGTAGGCTTTCTTTACGGACTCATGGTCATCCAGTCCTGTCATCATGACAATTGGTACGGCATCCCCAGAATCCATGGAGCGAATCTGCTTGCAGATGCAAAAACCGTCCTGACCAGGCATGATTACATCAAGAAAGATGAGATCTGGCTGCAACATGTAAAATGCGGAAATCACCTCGTGTCCATCAGCCGCTTCTTCGACCCTGAATCCCTCCGCTTCAAGGGATTTTCTTACAAGGACACGGATCAAACGATCATCGTCGGCAACAAGCACCAACGGAGCGTGATTATTCGATCTGTACATCAAATTAATACCCTCCGTTTTGGGAGCCATCTTGTACATTCGCTTATATAATACTCTACTCCTGAAACAATACAAAGTAGGTCTGTCGTTGAAGCTCCCAAAAACCTTTTTTCACTGGTATGATGCGGATATCACTAGTAGAGAAAATAGTGTCCGGCCTTATTATACTACTGACAGGTAGTCGCAGTTGATTTAGAAGATCTTTGCTTTATGAGTATAAGACGTGTGAGGAAATCATAGCTGGTTTGGTTTTATAGTGCTAAGAACGTGGTTAGAAGGAAGTTGGTAAAAAGTGCTGATATTTATTTGCAATGTCGAGCTTCTTTGCGTGCAATCCGGAGTTCATCATCCTTTGTCAAGGTGTCATCATCCAGACGAGCGCGAAAAACCCGGTCGATAATTTTCTTGAAAGCAGGCCCGGGAGGGACCCCCATATCCTTAAGATCTTCTCCGGTAATGGTCGGACGTACTCCCTGGAGCTGTGTAAAGAAGAGCGAAACGAATTTTTTGACCCCTTCAACTTTGGTTTTGACCATTATATAGAGAAGTATTTCCACCGGGATTTCATTGAGCAGGAAGTAAATTTCGCTGCGCTTCATTTTCGGCCCCCTGATAATGCGGCGTTGCATGGCTTCAAGGATAGAATCAACCCTGTTTTTCATCTCGAACAGTTTCTTGCGATACTGCTCAGCCAGAGACAGCCGGGTACAGGTTTCCATGAACTGGGCGATTGACAATGGATCGCAGAGGGACAGGAAATATACGACCCATTTCTCGTAGGGTCGTTCAAGGTAGAGAAGATCAAACCAGGCAACGATCTTTACTGTCTCTCCCAGCAGTTGTCTGATTTCAGGTGTCAGCTTCAGGTCAGGATGAATAAATTGAAGAAGGCCAAGAGAGCCCATTCGTTCGATGGCTCGCAGGGGTTCCTTTTCCTTCAGGATAATGACCAGTTCCGTGAGAAGTCTCTTTCCGCCGAGTTTGCTTAGAAAATTCATCTTGACGGCATTTATGATGAGGTTTTCTGTGTGCTTGGCAATGCGGAAGTCGAGACGCTGTTCAAAACGAAGTGCCCGGAACACACGAGTCGGATCCTCGACAAAGGATAGATTGTGAAGAACACGGATGACCTTTTCATGCAGGTCTCGTTGGGCGGAGAAATAGTCGACAAGAACCCCGAAATCTTTTTTGTTCAACCTGATGGCCAAGGTGTTAATGGTGAAATCCCGGCGATAGAGATCCATCTTAAGGGAGGATCTTTCCACTGTCGGTAATGCACCAGGGGAAGAGTAGAATTCGAGGCGGGTGCTTGCGACGTCTATCTTGAAACCGTCAGGAAAGACAATGACTGCTGTCCCGAATTTATGATGACTCTTAACACGGCAGCCGTGAGCCTTGGCAAGAGTCTCGGCAAAAAGGATCCCATCCCCTTCGACAGTAACATCGATATCGAGGTTTTCGACTCCCAGGAGCAGGTCCCGCACAAAACCACCGACAACGTACACGGGCAAGTCCAGCAGGTCACCCGTCTCCCCCAATTCTTTCAGCTTGCTATAAACCGGTGCCGAAAGTCTTTTCTGCATGACGGTTTCCATATGTCGTTTCCGCACCGGGATTTCGTCGCGTGCAATATCATAGACACCTTCCAGTCGGTTATGGACCCCTGCATACATGACCCGGAGGAGATCCGTCCTGGTGATCACTCCAACGAGGATGATTCCCTCGAAGACCGGCACTAGTCGCCGCTCACGGCCGACGATATAATCCTGTATCTCTGACAGCGGAGTTTGCGGAACCGCTCGCAGATATTCTGTATGCATGTATTCGGTGACAGGCAGATTGCCAAGATTATGATAAAGGGATTTTTCCACGATGCGACGTGAAATGATACCGACCATCTCCCCATCACAAAGGACCGGCATGGCATTGACGTTGTAGCGGGTGAGGAGATCACGGGCATCTGAAATGGTTGCCGTTGTCGGCACGGATTTTACCGGTGAGGACATGATATCAGCGGCAGTCCGTTTGGGATTTACTTGAGTGTGGAGCTGTTCCTCCAATTGTGCCATAACTTGAATAAGTGTCAGATCTTTCACTGTCGCCGATGCGGCATGAGCATGGCCGCCACCGCCAAACTCACGTAAAACGGCTCCCACATCAACCTCGGGAAGTCGGCTTCGTGCAACGAGGAACACCCTT
Organism: Geobacteraceae bacterium; assembly: GCA_028683595.1. Lineage (GTDB taxonomy): Bacteria > Desulfobacterota > Desulfuromonadia > Geobacterales > Geobacteraceae > RPRC01. Next base: position 5,119 of record JAQUHM010000123.1, read on the forward strand.
TTCCCCATGTCAACTGCGAGAAAAAGTGCATCTAGATTCTCCATGTCCCGAATCATGTGGGAAAGGATCGCAATATCGCCGATATAATAGTCAACTGAAGCCTGTGCTATTGAGATATCCACACCGTTGATGGTTGTGGTTCTAAGTGATTTAAGAAGATCGTTAAGAAGGGAAATCTGCTCTGCAGTCAGTTCCTGGGTAATGAAATCACTTACTGTATTGAGATTGGCTCCACGTTCGAGAAGCCATGCTGCCGCCCGATAGTCATCCACCGATGTTGATGGAAAGGTCAAATTCCCCGTATCTTCATAGATCCCAAGCATCATAAGGGTTGCTTCGGTCGGAGACACGGAAATATTTTTATCCATGAGAATTCTGGTCAGTATGGTGGTGGAAGAACCGCATTCGCGTATTTCACCCGCAGAGGGACGGATGTCACCGTGAATCTCGGGATGGTGATCGTAGATGTGGAATTTTACTCCGGGCTGGGAAACGACTTCGGAAAACCTTCCGATACGGGATGAGTGCTGGCAATCAACTAGAATAAGGAGGGAAATGCTTGATAGATCGAGGTCTTTGGCCTTTTTGAAATCAAGTGCGAAGCCGGTGGATTTCAGAAAAAAGTCTCGCATGCTCTTTTCCTGTGACCCGGAGAAAACCATGGCAGCATCAGGATAGAGTTTTTTCGCAGCTACCATCGCTCCGAGGCAGTCAAAATCGGCGTTTACATGAGTAGTAATAACTTCCATGAGGTATCCGGAGAGATAGGGAGGTGGTAAAGAACAACGGTTAGCCTGCAGCCTTTTTCTCAAGGGAGCTGAAGATCATGTCAAGAACGGCTTTCTGCCCTGCTTCGAATTTATTCAGCACTGCCAGACAGGTGCCCATGGGAAAATGGTTATGAAGATAATCGGCGTCATGACTGGAGAGAAGGATTATCCTGTTTTTATTAATGCCTTTCTCCGAAGCGTACTTCAGAAGTTTTGAACCGTCGAGATGGGGCATTTCCAGGTCAATGATCATCAGATCCAGATCTTGCCTCATTGACTTCAGTCCCTGCAGAGGATTCTTGCACGTCTGCACGTCCAGACGAGGATAATAATGCTCTATATAGGAACTGAGGAGTTGAAGAAAGGATTCGTCGTCGTCAATTATCAGTATCTTGCCCATAGTCTCCTCATACTGCCGGGCGAATCAATCATGGTAAAATGAAGGCAACAATGATGGAGCAAAAAGGAACCCATGTCTATCTTTTTTTGCCGCTTCTATTCCCGAGGGAAGAGAATTCGAGCTTCAGGCCAGGGTGACCAGGTCTAACCCTTAATCCCCTTGGTTGTTGTGTATATGAAACCTCTCACAATGGAGTTGGTGCTGGACTTTATCTCGGCTGGAGTCCCTGTCTCAATGATGTGTCCTTCGTGGAGCATTCCGATCCGGTCTGAAACATACAGTGCAAAATTCAGGTCATGAGTGACGATGACCGTTGTATTGCGAGTTGTTTCCTTTACCTTTATAATGGTGTTTGCCAGGTCATCGGAATTTATCGGATCCAATTCTGCGGTCGGTTCATCATAGAGAATCAGGTCCGGATTCATGGCAAGGGAGCGGGCGATAGCCACCCTCTTCTTCATGCCTCCGGAAAGTTCTGATGTCTTGAGGTTTTCCGTGCCTTGGAGTCCGACCATGGCAAGTTTTTCGCGGATAATCTCGCGAATTCGTGTCTCCTTGCAGACTCTTTTCTCTCTAAGCCAGAGACCTACATTTTCTCCCACACTTAACGAGTTGAAAAGTGCTGATGACTGGAAAACCATACTGTACCGATAGTCACGTTCCGAGTTTTTTACATCAGCACCGAAAACAGGAAAATCGTCGATAAATATCTCTCCGCTGTCCGGTTCATCAAGTTTAACAAGCAGCTTGAGGAGCACGCTCTTCCCGGTACCTGACGGCCCGATGATGGAAAAGGTTTCTCCAGGGCGGATTTCAAGATTAACATCCTTCAGGACACGGTTAGAGCCAAATGATTTGTTAAGCTTTACGATACGAATTCCAACCGCTCTGGTATCGCGAAGGTTTATACAAGGATCATATCCCTCATTATGGAAAACATTTCCGACAAGCCCATGGGCAATTTTGTGAAATACGCCTTCACTTCTCTTGGCACCTTCTTTGATTGTTTTCAAAAACATCACGATTTTCTTCTCCACAGGTACAAGTGATTTCTGTCTGTTTATATCAAAAATAATAGTATTTTGCACCATAGTGATAGTACAGCGTTAATTTTTTCTTTTATTCATACCGCTGAGGGCAATAAAAAAGAAAATGACGCCCATGACAAGTCCGATGAAGATCCAATCGGCAACACTGAAACCAAACATCACGTTTCCTCCCCCACGCATCTAAAGAATTTTATCTAAGGACCTATTCAAATAAAAGGCTATTTTGTGTTTCTTTCAGGGAATGTGTCAATTCCCGCGTTCTGGCCAACCTGCAGGTAAATCCTGATACCATCCCACGGTTTCTCAAGAATGCCATCATGTATTGCCCAGCTCCTCCCATGGACGGTAGTTTCGAAGCCCGCACGCCGAAAAGGGGAAGATCCATCGAGTCGACGTTGATAGATGTTTCCTTTACGGAAACCTTCATTTATCTCGAGCATCAGCCTTTTGCCGGTAATATAGTCAAAGCCGTATCTCTCATAACGGATGGCGTTATCGTAGGAAAGCGGCTCTGCAACAATAATCTCCATTCCAAGGGAATCGACAAAACTTTCAAACATGGGCAGAAACTCGGAAAACATCTGCAGCCCGCGATGAATCTGGTTCGGAAATAGTCCAGCTTCCATGGCCCTGATTTCCTCCGGGATGTTTCGCCCGAGAGTTGTAAAGCAGTTGTTCCTGCCATTTTCGTCCACATCAACATTAAAACGTGGAGAACCCGGATCGTTGATGATACAGAAGGCCAGCTCCATCTGATGGTAGTGAGTATCTGTTATTTCAAGGAAAAACACGGGATCCCGATCAACCGGCGAGTTCCGTACCTCGATGCGACAAAAACCAAGTCCTTCTGGTGCGATGAAATGGATCTTCCTCTCACCGTCATTACCCCGGAATGATTCGGGAGAAATACTGAACATGCTAAAAAGGCGACCAGGGATAATCTTACTGTAAAGACAATCTTTTTCTTTCTTTTGGAGTGAATTTATATCCCTGAGGGTAAAGAGAGGATTACCCTTCGAATCCGTCAATTGTCTGTTTCCGGGTAACCTAGTCATAGGCGCCGATAATTATAGGGAAAACTTTTTTCTTAATCGCAGAGATACTTTTCTCGACTGCGTCGAGCGCACGATTCCGGTCGTCATCTTCGGCCCAGTGCATTGCATCCAGAAGCATCCGGTTAGAGTAGCCCAGAGAATCAATCAGTTTTATGAAACGTGCCGGAAGACGTGGAGGAAGCTCGATACCGTTCATGATTGCCCATGCAAGGGTCCATGCCCTCGCAACATTGATATTTTCATACCCTCCTCCGCCGACAGCTACCCAGGGAATTTTCAGTGCCTTAAGTTTCTTTACCACATAACAATAGCTGTGAGTGGTTATTTCCAGGCGGGTCAAAGGGTCTGTGCGGAAAGTATCAGCGCCAAGTTGAGTCACCATAACGTCCGGATCGAACGCGGCAATAAGAGGAAAGGCGACCTCGTCAAAAGCCTTCATGAATAAGGCATCGTCAGTGTGTTCTTTCAAAGGAACATTTACTGAATAGCCCTTCCCTTTTCCTGAACCAATTTCTTTTTCAGACCCGGTTCCCGGAAAAAAACTTTCGCCACTTTCGTGGATTGAAATGGTAAGAACCTGGTCAGTTTCGTAAAAAGCCTCCTGTACGCCGTCACCGTGGTGTGCATCAATATCCAGATAAACGACCCTTTTCCCTTTTTGCAAAAGTGAATTAATGGCCAGAACGCTATCGTTAAGATAAGAAAATCCGGAAGCTCTGCTTCGGTGAGCATGATGCCAGCCACCTGCCAGGTTAAAGGCGATATCGAACCCGCCCTCGGTCACGAGCCGGGCAGCCTCAATTGTACCTCCAGCCCCAAGTCGAGCCCAGTGATAAAGACCAGGAAAAACCGGATTTTCTATGTCACCAAGCCCATAACGGAAATCCGCTCGCGGTTCATCGGAAAGGCTGAATTCCTTGAGTTTCGACAGGTAACTGTGAGAATGGAAGGTCAGGAGATCACCCTCTTCCGCCGGAATACAGTCAAATATTCGGGCACATGGCAAGGATGTCAACTCATAAGCTTCCATGAGTTCATAGGCAAGCCGGAACCTCTGAATCTTGAATGGATGTTCCTTGCCGTAACAGAAACTGCTGAAATCGGGAGAATATATAAGAGCTGTTCGGGACACCACGCTGAACTTTTCCTCCAATAGCCTTCCCATTATGTACTACGACAGGGTCGAAGCGTCAACTTCATTCTATAACAAGACAGAGGCCTATTTATTGTGCACACGCGCCAACTATTTAGGCATTTTGCACAAAATAAAACAAAC
>JAQUHM010000124.1 GCA_028683595.1 Geobacteraceae bacterium
AAACCAGGTCTTACCCGTTTCCAGGGTCAGATTCAGGGTTTTTTCATCCATATAGGCAAGCATGAGTACTTCACCGGTTTCGTGGTCGTGAATGATGGCGGGAATCAGGCCGCCCATTTTTTCAAAATCAAGCGTGATCATTGAATTAACCTTTCATATAAGTAATATTTAAACAGAAAGAGCTTTTCTTCATACACTGTCAGGCCGTTCTCTGTCAATACTTTGCATCGGAACATGATGACGGATACTTTATTGATGGTGGTAGCAATAAGCAAATTAATGCAGTGATAGCGTTCCGCAACCACAGTTTTTCCCGTATGGAACATCTCTCAGGACAGGGTGTATGTTGAAGGTTAAAAATAAAATAAATTCTGAAAGAGCGTTTCCACTCTCTCCGCATGAATAAATGCGATAAATATCCTGCTTACTTCAGGTAAAATCTGTGGTAGGATCAATCCATCTTCCAACCTGCTGTTAAATCGAAAGATACTTTTGTCCACTGGATACATGTTTTTCCAGGGCATCATTTCTTGCAGGAATTGTTACGTTTTACCTGCCAAAAGTTGAGAAAACTCAAAAAAAATGCTTGCTTTTACCAAGAGTCACGTGGTAGAAAAGATTAACAATTAAATGTTCACATAAAAGTGAGCTACATCAGCTCGCTTTTTTTGTTTCTGCAGGATGAGAAAATGGTTCAGGTCAATATTATAGCTAAAGTTGAAAGTATGGCACTGCCACTGATTACGTCACTCGGTCTGGAGTTGGTGGAGATCGAATACAAGTCAGAGGGGCGGCAAATGGTTCTGCGGGTCTTCATAGACAAAGAGGGTGGCATAATGCTTGATGACTGCGCCGCGGTCAGCAAGGAGTTGTCGGCATTACTGGATGTGGAAGATATTATTCCGGGTAAATTTTCCCTTGAAGTTTCCTCTCCAGGACTTAACCGGCCACTCAAGTCACGCGCCGACTATGATCGGTATACGGGGAAGCTTGTCAAGATCAAAACGTTTACTCCCACCGCCGACGATGCCGGCAACCTGCGCAAAACATTTTTAGGGAATCTTGTTGGAGTGGATGGCGACTTGATTCATGTAAAGCTCCAGGAAGGGCAGTCTGCGTCTATACCTTTTTCCGCAGTGGCAAAAGCCAATCTTGAGTTTGAAATATAACAAGTATGTTCTTCGTTGTTTCAACCACTGTTCGACAACTTTCGGCAGTGATCAGAGTAAGGTTAACTAATATATATATTTGAGGAGATTCGGAAGTGGAAACTACCTTTAACCTTAAGAATACAATAGATTCGATCGTTAAGGAAAAGGGCATTGACAAGCAGGTTGTCCTCGAAGCCCTCGAGCAGGCAGTGCTTTCCGCGGCCAATAAAAAATACCGCAATACCCGTGACCTGGAAGCCCATTTCAATGAAGAAGCCGGAGAGGTTGAACTCTTCGAGTTTGTGACCGTTGTCGAAGAGGTGACTGATTCCTATAAAGAGATTGACCTCGAAGAAGCGCGTGAGGTTGATCCTGATGTGGAAATTGGCGATTCGCTCGGGATGAAGATGGATGCCAGTGACTTTACCAGAATTGCAGCCCAGACAGCAAAACAGGTAATCATTCAAAAGGTACGCGAGGCCGAACGTGAAACGATTTACAATGAGTTTATCAGCCGTAAAGGTGAGTTGATTAATGGCATTGTCCGTCGTTACGAGAAAGGTGACCTTATCGTTGATCTTGGACGCGCCGAGGCCATCCTCCCCCATACTGAGCAGGCACCGCGTGAGGTGTATCGTCAAGGCGACAGGATTAAGGCCTTGATCACCAAGATCGAGATGACGGGAAAAGGTCCCCAGATTATCCTTTCCCGAACCAATCCTTTGGTGCTTGCTGAACTTTTTGAAGCCGAAGTCCCTGAAATCGCCGAAGGTGTCGTTGAGATAAAAGGGGTTGTCAGGGAAACAGGTAGTCGGTCAAAAATAGCTGTCTACTCACATGACAATAACGTTGACCCGGTTGGAGCCTGCGTTGGTATGCGAGGAGCACGCGTTCAGAATGTCGTTTCTGAGCTTCGCGGAGAAAAAATCGACATTATTCCCTGGTCTGAAGATATCGCCCGTTTTGCCTGTAATGCTCTGGCTCCGGCTGTTGTTTCCAAGATTTACATTATTGAAGAGTCAAAGGCCATGGAAATTATCGTCGCGGATGATCAACTCTCCCTTGCAATTGGAAAAAGAGGGCAGAATGTCCGGTTGGCAGCCAGGCTGACCGGATGGAAGATCGACATTAAAAGCGAAACTCGTGCGGCCGAGGCTGAAATGCTGGAATTTGCCTCATTCGATGGTTCGGATGACGAGAGCCAGGAAGACAAAGATGCATCCTTGTTAGAAACTCCGGCTGAAAACCTTGAGCAACCTGATGTTTTGGCAGAGGAAGCTTCTAATGAATTGACAAAAGATGCTCCTGCGGAATTGCCTGAGGACGCAACTGAGGAATTGGAAGAGTAGTCTATGGCCAAAGAAGAACCCAAAAGGACATGCATAGGTTGTCGAGAATCTCTGGAGAAATCGAAACTGTTACGCTTTGTCCTTGATCCTGAAGGAACTGTAGTTCCAGATCTTATAAACAAACTTCCAGGACGTGGTGCTTATACATGCATGAAAGCTTCCTGCATCTATAAAGCCTGCGAAAGGAACCAGTTTTCCCGGGCATTTAAAACTAATGTCCCGGTTGCTGACCCTGAAGCTTTACAGGCATGGGTAATCCGATCTATGGAGGATAGAATTGCTTCCTACCTTGCGCTTGCGAATAAAGCAGGGAAGGTTGTATCCGGCAGCGACATGGTTGCTGAAATGTTAAAAAGAAAAGTGTCTGTCAAAAAACTTATTTTGCTTGCTGCAGATATATCTGAGGATATCGGAAACAGGTTGAGAGGATTGGCAGACCTTCACGGAGTTGAGCATGTAACACTCTTCACCAAAGATTATTTTGGAGAACTCCTGGGAAAAGGCCTGCGAAGTGTTGTGGCCGTCCAAGGTGACGGTTTTGTCGAAACAATGACCAATGAAATAGACAGATACAGGAACTTCTTGAGAGGGGAGGGATGTGCATATGAATAAAACCCGTGTACACGAATTAGCCCAGAAATTGGGGATTGACAATAAAGAGCTTATAGCAAAATTTCAGGCCGTCGGAGTGGACGTATCCAGTCATATGTCGGTTGTCACGGAAGAAGATATTAATAAGCTTTCCCCTCCGTCACCGACAGTGAAGGAAGCCTCTCAGGATGAAATTCGGGTAAAACCTACCGTTATCCGTCGTCGACCGAAAATCGTTGATGAACCGGTTTCTGAGTCTCCAGAAGAACCTGTTGCAGCTATTTCTACTTCGGAAACGGCAGTAGAAGAACCGCCTGAAAGTATCGAGCCGAAGCCAGAAAAGCAACCGCCTGTTGTTTCGAAACCTCCAGCTGAGGAACCGGAGCCCGTGGAAGAAGCAACTCCTCCCGCTCAGGTCGTGCAGCCGGAACCCGAAAAGCACGTTCCGGGAAGAGCCCGTATCATCGGTCGAGTTGAAATTCCTATTCCTCCGCAGCGTCAGCATCAACGGACAACAGCGCGTCCACCTGCCTCAAGACCAGCAAAACCTGCCGAAAGAGTGACTCCTGCGCCAGCCCAGACTCAGGCTCCCCAGGAACCCACCAGCACTGTTGAGGATCGAAAAAAAGGCAGGAAAGGCAAAGAGGCACCTCCAGTTGAAATGGACAGGGCACCCAAAAAAGTCGCTGCTGCAGGCAAGAAAAAAGATTCATTGAAAAAAGTCGAAATAATCGAAAAGCGCGAGCGAGTATTTGAGCCTTCTTTTCGTCCCGGCAAGGGGAGACGAAGGGAAAAGCTTAGAGACCCGGACGCCAGAAAGACCGAAATTACGGTCCCCAAGGCAATCAAGCGAATTATCAAGATCAGCGAATGCATAACGGTTGGAGAAATGGCCAAACGTATGGGTGTCAAGGCAAATGATCTGATTCGTGCCCTTATGAAAATGGGCTTCATGACGACGATCAACCACCCTCTTGACTTCGAAACGGCATCTATTATTGCAGCCGATTTTGGATACGAGGTTGAAAACGTTGCCGTTGACCTGGTTGACATACTTGAATCGATACCGGACTCAGAAGAAGATCTTGAAAAAAGGCCTCCTGTTGTCACAATTATGGGACACGTCGACCACGGCAAAACCTCTCTCCTTGATGCCATAAGGACTACCAATGTAATTGCCGGTGAAGCAGGCGGTATTACGCAGCATATCGGTGCCTATGATGTCGAACTGAAAGGCAGGAAGATTACTTTCCTCGACACGCCTGGCCATGAGGCTTTTACCGCAATGCGTGCTCGCGGAGCGAAGGTGACAGATATCGTTATCCTCGTGGTAGCTGCCGATGATGGTGTGATGCCCCAAACACGAGAAGCAATCAATCACTCGAAAGCCGCTGGCGTACCCATAATTATTGCTATCAATAAAATTGACAAACCGGACTCGAAGCCGGAACGCGTAAAACAGGAACTCATGGAGTTCGGCCTGGTTTCCGAGGAGTGGGGTGGAGATACCATTTTTGTCGAGGTTTCCGCAAAACAGAAGACAAACCTGGAAGAACTTTTGGAAATGGTACTTCTTCAGGCCGATGTACTCGAGTTAAAGGCTAACCCCAACAAACCGGCCCGCGGTACTATAGTTGAAGCGAAGCTGGATAAAGGCCGTGGTCCTGTTGCCACCGTGCTTGTTCAGGAAGGCGTGGCAAAGGTAGGAGACTATTTTGTTTGCGGTATTCATTACGGCCGGATCAGGGCCATGCAAAATGACCGTGGCGAAAAAGTCATATCTGCCGGACCATCGATGCCTATAGAAGTAATAGGCCTAACCGGTGTTCCCGATGCAGGAGATAATTTCGTAATTATGCCGGATGAACGTCAGGCAAAAGAAATCGCAATGCTTCGTCAGCAAAAGGTGCGAGAAACAGAACTGGCAAAATCCACCAAACTTTCTCTCGAACAACTGTACGAGAAAATTCAGATGGGTGAGGTCAAAGAGCTTAATGTTGTTGTCAAAGGAGATGTCCAGGGCTCCGTTGAAGCCGTATCTGAATCCTTGCGAAAACTTTCCACTGACGCTATCCGCCTTCGTGTCATCAATTCGTCCGTCGGTGCAATTACGGAAACCGACGTAAATCTTGCAACAGCCAGTAATGCTATTGTTCTTGGCTTCAATGTTCGGCCTGAAGTCAAGGCACAGGCCCTTGCCGAAAAGGAAGGGGTCGACATTCGCCTCTACAACATCATCTATGATGCGGTAGACGATATTAAAAAGGCGATGGAAGGCCTGCTTGAACCGACTCTCAAGGAAAAATATCTTGGACGTGCGGAAATTCGGGAAGTCTTCTCTGTTCCGAAGCATGGAAACGTTGCCGGTTCCTATGTTCTTGATGGCAAGATGTTGAGAAATTCACAGGTTCGTCTGCTTCGCGACAATATAGTCATTTACGAAGGCAAGATGGCTAGTCTGCGACGATTCAAAGATGATATCAAGGAAGTTGCCTCTGGTTACGAGTGTGGTATCTCACTGGAAAACTACAACGACATCAAACCGGGTGATATCATAGAATCATTTGAAATCGAGAAAGTTGCCACGACCCTTTAACCCGGGTGAAATTATATGACCATAAAACGATCCGAGAAAATTGCAGAAGCAATCCATGAACTGATATCCGGTCTTCTGATTAAGGGCGTAAAAGATCCTCGCATCGGTTTTACAACACTGACCGCAGTGAAAGTCACCGATGACCTTCGTCATGCTACCATTTATTTCTCGGTTATTGGAGATGAAACCGAGAAGATTAGTTCTGAACAGGGACTCAACAGCGCTCGGGGTTTTATTCGCAAAGAAATTGCCAAAGCTCTCCGCATGCGTTTTGTTCCCGATATCATTTTCAAGTACGATGAATCAGCTGATTATGGTAGACGCATTGACTCCCTCCTTAATGAAATTATACCGACAAATACAGATGATGATAACGAAAATAATTCGTGAAATAGAAGCTAATTCTTCCTTTCTTGTGACTACACACGAAGGACCAGACGGGGATGCTGTTGGATCAACAATGGCACTTACATCCTTCCTCAAAGCTCTTGGAAAGGATGTGACGCTTTATTACTCTGATCCAATACCGGATATCTATCGTTTCCTGCCACTGGGAAATTTGGTAGTGCATTCGATTCCAGATCGTCACTATGATGTCTGTTTTGTACTAGACGCCGGAGAACTGAAAAGAGCGGGAGAGCAGATTTCCGCTTTTAGCAGGTTCGACAAAATCATAAATATTGATCATCATCCTTATTGTGAAGAATTTGGCGACCTTAATTATGTCGACCCTACTGCTTCGGCTACTGGTGCCATGATCTATCGAATCATGAAAACTGCCGGATACACTCTCGACTACGATACTGCTTTATGCGTGTATGTTGCGATTGTAGCCGACACAGGGTCCTTTCGTTATTCAAACGCCGATCCCGAAGCCTTTACGGTTTCAAGTGAACTTGTTGCCTTAGGTATTAACCCATGGGTAGTTGCGGAAAAACTTTATGAAAGTCAGCCACTGAAGCGCCTGCAACTCCTGGCTCTCGCCCTTTCTACGCTTACAGTTTCGAAAACAGGTGAATTTGCGTCCATAACCGTAACCCTCGATATGTACCTCAAGACAGGAGCAAATTCCGAACTCACCGATGGATTTGTTAACTATCCCCGGTCCATTCATGGAGTGGAGGTATCCGTCTTTTTCCGGGAGATTAAACCGGGATCTTACAAAGTCAGTTTCCGTTCCAAGGGGAAAGTCAATGTTTCTTCCCTTGCAATGGCTTTCGGCGGTGGCGGTCACCATAACGCTGCAGGTTGTACACTTACCGGCACTCTGGAAGAGGTGAAAGAAAACATCCTATCATACCTGGATCAGGCACTATAATCTGATGCACGGCTTTCTCGTTATCGACAAACCCGCAGGTATAACCTCCCATGATGTAGTTGCAAAAGTTCGCAGAGTACTGAGTCAGAAAAAAGTTGGCCATACGGGCACATTGGATCCCTTTGCAACCGGGGTTCTTCCCGTAGCACTTGGCGATGCCACAAAGGTCATTTCCCATCTTGATGAGTCAGTAAAAGAATACCGGGCGATCATGCGTCTGGGAATTACTACTGACACTCAGGACTGCACCGGTAAAGTTTTAGAGCAAAAAGATTTTGAGAAGATAACGGAGACACAGGTTCTTGAAGCTTTTGCTAATTTTACCGGCATTATTTCACAGCTTCCACCCATGTTTTCCGCTGTAAAGCAGGGCGGTGTCCCCTTATACAAGCTTGCAAGACTTGGCGAGGAAGTTGAACGAACACCACGTCAGATCTGCATACATACCCTTTCAATGAATCACTATCAACTGCCGTTTATAACTTTTACGGTTTGTTGTTCACGGGGAACATATGTTCGAACCTTGGCAAAGGACCTTGGTGATACTTTGGGATGCGGAGCTCACCTGGTTGAACTGCGCAGATTGAAAAGTGGCTTATTCACAGAGGATTTGTCAATCCCTTTGCAACTACTGGAGAAACACTTTCTTGAAGGTCATCTGTCTGAAGTTCTCATTTCTCCACTTCGTGCACTTGCACACCTGCCAACCATAACCCTTACCGATGTGGGGGCGAAAAACGTTGGTTTTGGAAGATCACCATCCGAGGGTGATTACGTAACCCTTACTGTGGCAGAAATCAAACAAGGGCAAACGGTAAGTCTCGTGCATGAGGGTAATCTGTTGGCAATTGCCTCCATCTGTCAACCATGCTTATCAGATCATGAGAAAACCATTCGTCTTTTAAGGGTTTTCTCCTAGGTTTTCCTTTACACAACTAGGCATTTATGGTAAAAAAAAGAGCCTTCGTCAAACAATAGGATAGATTTAAAAATATATTTTTTTATGGAAAGGGGGTGTGCAGAATGCTGGTAACCGAAAAGAAACAGGAAATCATTGAGACTCATAAACGTCATGAGAATGATACCGGTTCTCCTGAAGTGCAAATAGCGATTCTCTCAGAGAGAATCACATATTTAACGGAACATTTCAAGATCCACAAGAAGGACCATCATAGCCGACGAGGTCTGCTGAAGATCGTTGGTCAGAGAAGACGTCTGCTTGATTACTTGAAGAGTAAAGATGTTGAGAGATATCGTGCCATTATTTCAAAATTAGGCATCAGGAGATAAAAAAAGGCAGTATATCTCTTATGTAAGGAGATATATTGCCTTTTTATTTTTTACAGCGGGCTTTATGCCCGTTTGTTTTTTTTGTTGGGGGCGCGGGTAAAAGTACTAACGAACAAGGCAAAGTCTTGTTAGTGTTTTTATCGACGGCCCCAACAATCACCATGGCTAGGAGGCCAGAGAAATGAAACAAATTGTACAAGCAGAAATCCAAGGTAAAACCGTAAGTATTGAATCAGGTTGGATGGCAAAGCAGGCAAACGGTGCGGTCGTGGTACGAAGCGGAGACACCATGGTATTGGTAACGGCGGTTGCCGCAAAAACCGCGAGGGAAAACCAGAACTTTTTCCCTCTAACCGTCAATTATCAGGAAAAAACATATGCCGGCGGCAAGATTCCCGGTGGTTTTTTCAAGCGCGAAGGTCGGCCATCGGAAAAAGAAACCCTCACGTGTCGATTGATAGACAGGCCGATTCGACCGCTATTTCCCGAATATTTCCTCAATGAAACCCAGATAATGGCCACTGTTATTTCTGCGGACCGTGATAATGATCCGGGAATACTCTCCCTGATTGGCGCATCCGCAGCACTCACCATCTCCGATCTTCCTTTTGATGGACCGATTGCTGGTGTCAGGGTTGGCAGGGTAGGTGGTGATTTTATCTGTAACCCGACAGCGGATGAGCTTCTGACAAGTGACATCGATATTGTTGTTGCCGGAAGCAAGGATGCTGTCATCATGGTTGAAGGCGGTGCGGATATCGTATCCGAGCAGGATCTACTCGATGCCATTTTCTTCGCACATGAATCGATTCAACCAATCATTGTTGCGCAGCTGGAATTGCAGAAACTTATCGGTGTGGAAAAAATGGAAGTTATCGCTCCGACAGTAGACGATGCACTGATGACACGTGTTTCTGAGCTTGCTTATGCGAAGATTAAGGAAGCTGTCAGGATAAAATCGAAAATGGATCGCAAAGACAGTCTTACGTCAATTAAGAATGAAGTCATTGCAGACCTGCAGGCAGATTTTGAGGGACGTGAAAGCGAGATTGCCGGATTTCTTTCCGATCTGGAGTACCAGATTGTTCGAGAGCATATCGCAAAGGATGGTGAACGTATTGACGGTCGAGATACAAAAACTGTCAGAAAAATCACCTGTGAAGCAGGCCTGCTTCCACGAGCACATGGTTCCGCACTGTTCACCCGAGGAGAAACCCAGGCTCTTGTTGCAGCGACTCTGGGTACAAGTGTTGATGAACAGCGGGTTGACTCTCTCTATGGGGAATCAAAAAAACGCTTTATGCTCCACTACAATTTCCCTCCGTTTTCCGTAGGCGAAACGAGCATGCGTCTCGGACCGGCA
>JAQUHM010000125.1 GCA_028683595.1 Geobacteraceae bacterium
TGAGCACCTCGTACCCCGCCATGGCAGCAGTGGCCGGATTGGTGCCGTGGGAGGAATCGGGCACCACCACGAAGCGGCGCTGGTCGCCCCGCGAGCGGTGCCAGGCGGCAATCATCATGATGCCGGCCATTTCGCCGTGGGCCCCTGCCAGGGGCTGGCAGGAAAAGGCCTGCATGCCGGTAATCTCTGCCAGGAGCCGGGACAGTTCGTGCATGACGCCGAGGGAACCCTGGACAAAACCCTCGCCGGAGGGTAGGAAAGGCAGCAGCGGATGGACGCCGGCAAAGGGTCGGGCGGCCTCCTCCAGCGCCTTGGCGTTGTATTTCATGGTGCAGGAGCCGAGCGGGTAAAAATTCGTATCCAGCGCAAAGTTGCGGCGCGAGAGATTGCTGAAATGCCGCACCACCTCAAGCTCGCTCAGCTCGGGCAGCGTAGCTGACTCACCCCTGAGGAGACCGGCAGGAAGGTCGGCAGCCCGGGACACATCGCTCCGCGGAACCATGGTGCCGTGCCGTCCGGGTACGGATTTTTCGAAGATCAGCTCCATAGGACCTCCTCCAGCCGTGCCGCCAGGGTTTCGATTTCCTCGCGGCTGCGCTTCTCCGTTACCGTGACCACGAGGCAGGAATCCATCCCCGAATACCAGCGATCCAGGGGTAGCCCGGCAGCGATCCCTTTCGCCAGAAGCCGCTCCGTGACGGTTGCCGCAGCCATGGGCAGGTTGAGAGTGAATTCGTTGAAGGTCGGCCCCGCAGTGAGGAACGACACCCCACGGATAGCCCCGAGCAGCCCCTTGGCATACTGTGCCTTGTCGTAATTGAGCCGCGCCAGCTCGGCAAACCCTTCCCGGCCGAGAGTGGCGAGGAAGATCAGGCCGCGCAGGGCACAGAGGCTCTGGTTACTGCAGATGTTGGAAGTGGCCTTCTGCCGCCGGATATGCTGTTCCCGGGCCTGGAGGGTGAGGACAAAGCCGCGCCTGCCGTCCTTGTCCACGGTTTCGCCGACGATCCGTCCCGGCAGGTTGCGGATATGCTCCTTCCGCACTGCCAGGAAGCCGAAGGAAGGACCGCCGAAACAGAGCGGGTTGCCCAGGCTCTGGTCGTCGCCGACAGCCATGTCGGCTCCCATCTCCCCGGGAGTCTTCAGCAGACCGAGGCTGACCGGGTAGACAGAGACGATGGTCAGCGCGCCCCGCTGGCGGGCTGCCGCTGCCAGGTCGCTGAAGTCGTCGACGCCGCCGAAGAAGGAGGGGTTCTGCAGAACGATGGCAGCAGTTCCGTCATCGAGAGCGGCGAGAAATTCCCTCCGGTCGCTCAGCCCCTTTCCGGGGGCGATTTCGACTATCTCCGCCTCCAGGTTCGCCAGGTAAGTATGCACGATCTGCCGGGAGAAAGGGTTGACAGCACCGTCCACGAGAATCTTTTTCCTGCCGGTGATGCGCAGGGCCATGAGGACCGCCTCGGCCAGGGCGGTACCGCCGTCGTAGAGGGAGGCATTGGTCGTTTCCATGCCGGTCAGGCGGCAGATGGCGGTCTGGTATTCGTACAGGGCCTGGAGGGTTCCTTGGGAGCATTCCGGCTGATAGGGGGTATACGAGGTGGCAAATTCGGCACGACCCGAAAGGTGATCTACGACTGCGGGGATGATGTGATCGTAACTTCCGCCACCGATAAAGGGAACCACGGTTCGCAGGTCTTTTCCTGCCAACTGGTCCATCCCGGCCAGCATCTCGAATTCTGACATGCCATCCGGCAATTCGAACGAGCGGGCACGCAACTCGTCAGGGATTACGCCGAAGAGATCGGCAATGCTCTCGACTCCGATCACCTGGAGCATCTCCCTGATCTGCGTCGGGGTCTGGGGACAGTAGCCGGAGCGGCTCACAAAAGTCCCCCGAGGTATTCCTCGTATTGCTCGCGAGTCATCAGGCCCTGCAGCTCAGCGGGGTCGGCAATCGCCATCCGCACCAGCCAGCCCTCCTCTTCGGAACTCCGGTTGACGATCTCCGGTTCGGTCTCCACCAGCTCGTTTACTGCAAGCACCTTTCCCGAAACCGGGGCAAAGATATCGCTGGCGGCCTTGACCGATTCGATCGCGCACAACACCTCCGACTGCTTTACCTCCCTGCCCGGCCGGGGAAGCTCCACAAAGGTAATGTCTCCCAGCTGCTCAACGGCGTAGCTGGTGATGCCGACAGTGCCGTTCAGGCCGTCGATCCGAATCCATTCGTGCTCCTTGGTAAAGAAGAAATCCATGCGTTCATCCCTCCGCTTAGAATTGTAAAACGTCCGTAAAAAACGGGCAAAGCATACACCGGGTATCTCGCTCACTTCATTCGCTAGAGCCCGCAGAGAACTTCATTGAATCTTTTGGTTTTCGATTTTCTCTGCGTGCTCTGCGAAAGACCGGTTTTTTGTTTTGCATGGAGCAATTTGAATTTATGAGAGAACATCAGATAGAACCACCAGAGTTCTCTATCCAAGGAGCAATCAAAATGGATAGCCACCCCTTAATCCTTAATCCTCGTTCCCCGCTCCTTTTTCCTCACTCCTTCGCTGAAGCTACGGCGCGCAAGCTGGCCATCTTTTTCCTCATTCCTCGTCCCTCACCCCTATTTCCGCAGCGACCCCTCCCGATAGAATGGCAGCTCCACCACCGTTGCCTCCAAAGAGATCCCTTCCCGGCCGACCTGAAGGGAGGCAGCGACGACTGCCGCCTCAGGTGCCACGTAGCCCATGCCGATGCCGCAGCCGAGCATCGGCGAGAAGGCGCCGCTGGTCACCGTGCCGACCTGTTCGCCCTGCCGGAAGATCCCGTAGCCGTGGCGCGGCGAGCGCCGGGAATCAACCCGGAATGCCACCTTGACTCTCCGGAGACCTTCGGCCTGCTGGCGGAGCAAGGCCTCCCGGCCGACAAAATCCCGGCTGAAATCAACGAACCGCTCCAGCCCGGCCTCCAGAGGGGTAGTCGTTTCATCCAGGTCGCTGCCATAGAGGCTGTAGCCCATTTCCAGGCGCAGCAGATCCCGTGCCCCGAGCCCGGCCGGCCTGACGCGAAGGTCTTCCATCAGGAGCTGCCACAGCTCAACGATCCGGTCGTTTCCACAGTAGATTTCGTAGCCGAGTTCGCCGGTATAGCCGGTTCGGCTCACGATGGCTTTCGTTCCGAGAATACCCATCTGCCGGAAGCCGAAGAAGGAGATTTTCTCGACTTCTGTTCCGAAAAACCGCACCAGAACCTCCCGGGAAAGGGGCCCCTGGATGTCCAGCTTGCCGGTTTGACCGGTACGGTCTGAAAAACTCGAAAAGGACTGCAATCCTGCCTGGATAGCGGCAAAATCCTTTTCTTCAGGCCCGGCATTCACTACCACCATCAGTTGATCGTCTGCCAGCCGGTACACGGTCAGGTCATCAACAATCCCGCCCTGTTCGTTGAGGAGAAACCCATAGCGGCAGCGGCCGACCGGTATCGTGTCGAGCCGGAAAGAAAACAGCCGTTCAAAGCCTGCTGTGGCAATATTCCCCTGAAAGAGGAACTGGCCCATGTGACAGGTATCAAACAGGGCAGCCGACTCCCGGCACCAGCGATGCTCGATCAGGATACCATCATACTGGAGCGGCATGAGCCAGCCGCCAAAGGGTGAGAGACGGGCGGCGAGGCGCGTATGCTCCCCCATGAGGGGTGTTTTTTTCAGGGTTTCCATGAAAATGGGTCCTTCCAGAGAGTATCTTTTCGCGTTGGGAACAGTATACCAGCAACTGCGGAAATTTTTCATCATGTCACATACGAAAAAAGGGAGGCCACCCCTTTCGGCGACCTCCCTGCTGCTGATTTCTCCCGTTGCAACAAAACGCAGGGCTGAAAAAGTGTCTACTCTACCTTCATCGCGATAAAAAGTGAAGACTCTCCCCGATGCAGGAGAAAGCGGACGATATCGCCTTTTTTGAGGGTTGAGACAACTTTTGCATACTGGGCACTGTTTTCAATCACAGTGTTGTTGATCTGCGTAATGATGTCTCCCCTGGCTAAACCCGCATCTTCAGCCATGGTTCCCGGTTTGACCTCCATTACGACAACACCCTGCGTATCGGTTGTTCGTAGCTGCGCAGCCAGCTCTTTGGTGATATCCGCGACCACGATACCCAGCTTTTCCTGGATTTTCGCGCTCTGCTGCTCAGTCACGCCACTATCGACCATCTTCTCGATAGTAACGGCCTTCTCAATGGTCTTCCCGTTTCGCAGGACCTTGATAACGGCTTTTTTGCCGACAGGTGTCACGGCAGCAAGCCGGGGAAGTTCATGCATATCCGTAATGGGTTTCCCGTCAAACTCCAGGATGATATCGCCGACCTTGAATCCGGCCTTTTCCGCCGGGCTATCCTTCATCACCTCAGAGATTAGGGCGCCCTTGTCGTTCTTCATGCCAAACGACTTGGCCAGATCGGGAGTAACCGGCTGTACCGAAACACCCAGCCAGCCCCTCGTCACCTTGCCCGTCTCCCGCAGTTGCGTGATAACGGACTTGGCCATATTAACCGGAATGGCAAATCCGATCCCCTGCCCTCCGGCTACGATAGCGGTATTGATGCCGATCACCTCGCCCTTTGCATTAAAAAGCGGGCCGCCCGAATTCCCGGGATTGATAGAAGCGTCGGTCTGGATGAAATCGTCGTACGGTCCACTGCCGATCACCCTGCCTTTGGCACTGACAATTCCGGCGGTCACTGTCTGGCTGAGCCCAAAGGGGTTGCCGATAGCCAGGACCCATTCGCCCACCTCAATGGCATCGCTGTCACCGAGGGGGGCTACGGGCAGATGATCCTTGGCAGTGATCTTGACCAGTGCCAGGTCGAGCTTTTCATCGGAACCCTTAAGCACACCCTTGAATTCCCTGCCATCGGAAAGTTTGACATTGATTTCGTCGGCCCCTGCTACCACATGGTTATTGGTGAGAATGTATCCTTCATCGCTGATGATGAAGCCGGACCCAAGGCTTTTTTGCTTGTGCGGGAGCTGAGGGATGCCCCGAAAAAAGCGTTCGAAATCACCGAAGGGATTCGCGCCGAAAGGGTTTGTCTGTGGCTGGTTGAATTGCTGCTGCGGATTGACTGTTTTCGAGGTGCTGATATTGACAACCGAGGAAGTGAGCTTTTTGGAGAGTTCGACAAAATCTGGCGGGGCGTTTTTGGCAAAAGCAAGCCCTGCCGAAAGGGATAGAATAAATGCGGTCGCAATGACCATCAGCACATGGAAAATTGATGTGCGCATGGGATACCTCCTCTAAATTGTTTGACGCAGTGTACCGTATCTAATGGTAAAGATGGGGTAAATTTTTGTCAAGCGGTAGGGCAAGCCGGACCTACAGGGAAGGATTTCGCGGAATCACCGGGGTATTGTCCCAAAAAAGCGGGACAGGCCACTCCTTCCCTGGAGCGATCTGTCCCGCCTGCTGTTGCTGCTACCGGTAGGTAGTTTCCATCCGGAAACTGAAAAAGTGCTGTTCCGTGGAGGGTTGGGGCTTTCACGGAGTCTCTCGTACGGCTTCATTGCACGATTGCAACAGCAAGAAAACCGTTTGAAACCAGCATATTAGCCGATCAGTGTAACGGGTGGTGACCGATTACGAGAGGCTTCGGGGAAGTTCCAACCCGGCTCCTGCCAAGACTTTCCGGATGAAAACTAGGTAGCAAAACCCTGCCGGTGTTGGTCAGTCTTCTTCCTTCAGAATGTAACCGACGCCGCGCACGGTGTGAATAAGCTTCTTGTCTGCGTCCCGGTCTATTTTCTTGCGGAGATAATTGACGTAGACGTCGATAATGTTGGTGAAGCTGTCAAAGATATAATCCCAGACATTCTCGGCAATGGTAGTCCTGGTCAGCACCTGGTTCGGGTTGCGCATGAAGAATTCCAGCAGCGAGTATTCTTTCGCTGTCAGGTCGATCTCCTTGTCTTTCCGCCAAACCTTGTGGGTAACCGGATCGAGGCGCAGGTCGGCAAAACGGATTTCAGCGCCACGCTCCTGCTCGGACCTGCGAAGGAGGGCACGAACTCGGGCAAGCAGCTCGGCAAAAGCAAACGGCTTTGTCAGATAGTCATCAGATCCTGAGTTGAGACCGGCAACGATATCTTCGACCGTATCTTTCGCCGTCAGCATCAGTACCGGGGTCTGAAGCTTTTTCATCCTCATCTCCTTGACCACCGCGAAACCATCCTTTTTCGGCAGCATCACATCAAGGACAATAAGGCTGTAAGAGCCATCCATGATCTTCTGGCAACCCTCTTCACCATCATAGGCAACATCCACTTCAAACTTCTCTTCTTCAAGCCCTCGCTTGATAAAACTGGCAACCTTTTTCTCGTCTTCCACTACCAGAATTTTCATTTTTCACCTCTTCATGTTATAGAGAAATACTTGAAACGACAAATTTAATGTAACAACCGAATTGTACTTTGCAAGGGAAAACCGGCAATAAAGCCCCTATATCTGCCCGATTCTTCTGCAATCACACAACATCACAACAGAAAATGAATGAAAACAATAATCTCATGAGGAAACTTATACCACACAACATTGAAGATGCAATAAAGTTTCCCCAATTAAAAAAAATATTTGTAAACCAAATTCCTTCTGGGAATAATTTGATCATGCTTGCAGGGGAAAAGTATTTTACTCAAGAAATGTTTTAATGAGAATTACCTTTATCCCCTATCACTTGTCAAGGTTTTAATTGTCAGCTTCCTCTTCTTTTGCTATTTTCATATGTCCAGAGTGGCCTCTGTCTATAAATGCAGCCTCCTGCGCCGGGAGACCTCAGATCCGGATTCACTGCGATGCGACACTTGGTCAACTGCGCATGAATACTCGCAAGATATTGTCAGAGCTGTAACAATAAGGGGTAGTGGTACATGAAAAAAGAATGGATTCAGTTGTCATACGAGGTTCCGGACGCAATGGTTGACACGGTTGCGGAGTTTTTGATTGAAATCTCCTCACACGGAGTCGGAATCGACAATCGAACCTTGGACACTTTTTCACTTGATTCCCTCGAAGAAACACCCACCAAGACGGTAACGGCATATTTTCAGAGCGACGAATGCCTTGACGAAAGCATTCGGGATATCAAGACTTTTCTGATTGAGAACGGCCCGAACTTCCCTGGCTTCATCTATCAGGATCCAACGATTGCACGGATCACCGATGAAGACTGGAGCACCAGCTGGAAGGAACACTTCAAGCCCCTGCGGGTCGGGAAACACCTTGTGGTAAAACCCACCTGGGAGGACTTTCCGGCCGGCCCTGAGGACATCCTGCTGAACATAGACCCCGGTATGGCCTTTGGAACCGGCACTCACCCGACTACCATGCTCTGCCTCACCGTTCTGGAGAAAGTACTTTTCGGCCTCCGGACCGAGGAAAAATCGCTGACAGCGCTTGATGTGGGGACCGGCTCGGGTATACTCACCATAGCAGCCGCAAAATTGGGTATTGCTCATATTTCCGCGGTCGATATCGACCCGGAAGCGGTGAAAATAGCGCAGGAAAATTGTCTTCTGAACGGGGTTGAAGAGCAGGTTAGCGTCAGTGACACACCTTTGGCCATGGTTACCGGCAGCTTTGATATTGTCCTTGCCAATATCCTTGCCGAAGACCTGGTTCGCATGGCACCCGATTTGGTCGCCCGTGTGAATCCGGGTGGCTTGCTTATTCTTTCCGGCATTCTGATCGAGAAAGAAACCATGGTCATTGACGGTTATGGAAACAGCACCATGACACTGGCGGAGGTTTCCCGCGAAGGCGAATGGAGTTGCATCGTTTTCCAGCGGAAAAAATAAATGCGACGATTCTTCATCGATGAAAATGCCATCAGCGAAAACAAAGCCGTTATATCCGGTAACCTTTTTTGTCACATGGCGCGGGTTCTGCGACTGAAAATCGGCACTCGCATGCTGCTTTCCGACGGAATCGGAAGACGCCACGTGGGGGTTATTGACAGCATCGGCAAGGAAAATCTTGTTATCAGGCTTGAAGAAAGCACCTTGGAGCCGGAAAGGCCACAAGGCCCCTTTATTACGCTCTACCAGGGACTGCCGAAGGGCAGCAAGATGGACTTCATCTTGCAGAAGTGTACTGAACTGGGAGTCGATTCCTTCGTTCCCTTCGTTGCCGGCCGTTCCATTGCCCAGTTGCCGCAGGACAGGGGAGCCGAGCGCCTGGGGCGCTGGCGTCGGATAGTCGTTGAGGCGGCACGACAATCCAACAGGACGTCTATCCCGGAACTCCTGCCGGCAATGAATTTCTCAGAGCTTCTCGCTTCCGCTGATCAGACGGTAAAGCTTCTTCTCTGGGAGGAAGAAAAATCCAATCGACTCAAGTCGGTACTCGGGTCCCTGCCGCTCCCCGAAACTGTTGCGGTTATGGTTGGACCCGAGGGGGGCTTGTCAAAAAATGAAGCTACAGCGGCAACCCAGGCAGGTTTCATACCGGTTACCCTCGGCTCGCGGATTCTCAGGACCGAAACAGCCGGAATAGCCCTGCTGGCAGTTTTACAGTTTTTCTGGGGTGACATGGGGTAAGAAGGAAACAAAGGAGATTCTGCTATGAAATGTCCAAAATGCGGTTACAACAGTTTCGAATTTCTCGATGCCTGCAAGAAATGCGGTGCAGAACTCGGTTCTTTCAAAAAAACACACCGCATCAGTACGGTGATTCGCCGCGCGGTTGCAGTTCCAAAGGCAGATGCACTTCCGGCGTCTCCTCCGATCATGACACCGGCACCCGTCCAGGGAGAAAACCTCAATGCCAGCTTTGATCTCGGATTCCCCGACACACCCCCGGCAGGAGTGAAAGATGAGGAGTTCACCGGCTTTGCCTTTTCCGATGACACTGTTCCCCCGGCACAAGACAGCACACCGGCTGCCGGCGAAGAGTTCGAAGATGATTTTGCCTTTGGTGAACCGGCAGAGGATGAGTCGAAACCCGGCAGCTGGGATATTCAGTTCGATGAAACCGGTTCGGGAATGGAAGACTACGAAAGGATCCTTGAGCCGGGAAGCATTGATTCCATCAGCGAACAACCTGGCGGGAATGTGCCGAAAGAAGCTGAAGATTCCGGGTCTTTCGGCACCAGCGATTTTGATTTTGCACCGGAAGCGTCGCGGGAAGACATTTTCGGCATGGAAAGCGAACTCGGCCTCCCGACACCTGCAGAGAAAAAACCTCAGCCAAACCTGGAAGATTTTGACAAAGAATTCGAACTGATCTTTGCGAACGAGGATCCTGACAAATCCGGTGAAAAAACGACCAAATAGGCTCCCGTCAGTGCAGCATGCTCAGGAGCTCTTCCCCCAATTCGCCTTTCTGCCAGCGACGCAGCACCGGGAAGGCATCCAAATCATGCATGCTTCGGGGAACTTCCTTTGCCAGGTTTTCCAACAAGGCATTATTGACGAGGATTCCTGCATCGATTCCCAACGCGAGAGCTTTTCCCTCACGCCAACGCTTGAGCCGTTTCAGCCGATCTTCCCTTTCAGCATCCCTCTCGGGTCGCACATGGCGAGCAATCAAGGGTAGCTTGTCTTCGGGAACCGAACACCCTTGCACCACC
>JAQUHM010000126.1 GCA_028683595.1 Geobacteraceae bacterium
CTCCTGAGCCGTGAGTCTCGGCGGATGCTCGATGAGGCAGGGTTTCCGGATGTCAAGATTTTGGCGTCCAACGAGCTGGATGAGTATGTGATTCGTTCCATTCGCGAACAGGGCGGAAAGGTCGATATCTATGGGGTCGGCACCAGGCTCGCCTCCTGTCAGGGTGAGGGCGGGGGGGCGCTGGGGGGAGTCTACAAACTTGTCCGCCATAACGGTACCCCGAAGTTGAAGGTTACAAGCGATCTTTCGAAGAGCACGATTCCCGACCGGAAGAAATTGTTTCGCGCTATCGATACAGATGGAACTTTTATGATGGATGTCATCTGCAGAGAAAACGAGTCACCTGCGCCGGGAGATTTTCTCTACAATCCCAGAAATCCTCAAAAGACCGCTCGAATTCCCGCATCTGCAGTCTTGAAGCCCATTCGTTCAGTCGTAATGGATGCGGGAGTGGTAGCGGGTTCACCACCCTCCCTCTGCGAATTGGCTGATCGATGCGAGGCACAACTGGGCAGCCTTCCTGACGTGGTTCTCCGTTTTGAGGATGTCCTTCCCTATGGTGTCTACCTGAGTCAGGAGCTTCATGACTTGCGGATGCGGTTGATCGAGGAGGTGCAGAAGGGCTACCGGTGATATTTGACTCGCATCCGTACTTTGATTTTTGTGGGAGGTGAGGATGGAAGGGGGCGGCGATGAAAAAAGGATCGGCTTTGCTCATTGAGGATGTGCAGAATGATTTCTGCTCTGGCGGGGCACTTGCTGTTCCGGGAGGCGATGAAGTTGTCCCTGTTTTGAATCGCTATATCGAGCGTTTCAAGGAAAAGAGTCTGCCCGTGTTTGCTTCCCGTGATTGGCACCCGGAAGGTTCGAGCCACTTCAGCGCCTACGGTGGTATCTGGCCGGTTCACTGTGTCCGGGAAAGTGAGGGTGCACGATTTCATCCTGATCTGAATCTCCCGGATGATGTGGTCGTTATCTCCAAAGGGATGGACCCTGCTGAAGACGGGTATTCTTCTTTCGAGGCTCTGAGCGAAGAGGGAAAGAGTTTTTTCGAATCCCTGGAAGAGATGGGTGTCAATCATCTCTTTGTCGGCGGGCTTGCAACCGACTATTGTGTCAAGAATACCGTGCTTGCGGCCCTTGAAATGGGTTTCTCCGTTACCCTGCTGATCGATGCAGTTCGCGGTGTAAACTTGCAGCCGGGTGATTCGGAGGCGGCGATACGGGAGATGGTGCTGGCGGGTGCTATTGTTGCCTGTCTGGGGAGTTTGTAGGGGAGAGAAGATTCGTTGGGAGCGGCGATTCGCCGCTCCCAATTATGCGGAAATTACTTGGATTCGCGTGCGGTAACCATGTGCAGTGCCTTGCTGAAGGTGGCTTTGGTTGCCGTCTGTATTTCTTCGACGACGTTTGAGGGAACCGGAGAATCAAGGGAGAGAATTACCATGGCCTCTCCTTTCTTTTCCCTTCTGCCAAGGCTCATTGCTGCGATGTTGATCTCGTGTTGCCCAAGGATCATGCCGATCTTGCCGATCATGCCGGGTCTGTCCTCATAGGTAAGCAGCAGCATGTGTTCTTCAGGGGTGAAGTCAACCTGATAGTCACGCAGTTGCACGATACGCGGAGAGCCCTCGAAATGGGTTCCGGAGATGACCCTCTTTTCGTTCGGCCCCTCGATGGTAATGGTTACCATGTTGGAGAAGGATCCGGTCTCGGTGACCTTGACTTCCTCAATAGCTATTCCCATGTTTTGGGCAACCAGGTTCGCATTAACCATGTTTACATCTTGTTCCACCTTGCGGTTGAGGAGTGCTGCCAGGCCGCAGACGGTTATGGGGGAGGTGCAGTATTCGGCAATATTCCCTTCGTAGGTGAAGGTCACTTTATTCATGTTGGTGTCAAGTAGCTGCACGACGAAATCTCCCATGATGTTTACCAGACGCAGAAAAGGACGCATCTGCTCCATGAGGGTAAGATCGAAACGGGGGATATTGACAGCATTTTCCAGCGGTTGCTCATCCAGGTAGCGGATAATCTCGCGAGACACATCTACTGATACGTTGATCTGTGCTTCGTTGGTGGATGCGCCGAGGTGAGGCATCGAGAGGACTTTTTCGTGTGCGATGATGTTTTTGAGGATGTCCGATTTGGGGGGTTCCTCGGTCCATACATCAATGCCCGCGCCTCCCAGTTTGCCGCTATTGAGAGCGTTCAGCAAAGCTTCGTCATTTATTATGCCGCCGCGGGCGGTGTTGATGAGGATGACGCCATCCTTCATCTGACTGATTTCCTTCTCCCCGATCATGTTGCGGGTTTCGTCGGTCATGGGGACATGCAGGGTAATGATGTCCGCGGTCCTGATAATTTCTTCAATGGAGACAAGTCGAATTCCCAGATCCTTGGCCCTTTTTTCCGATACATAGGGGTCGCTGCCGATCACCTCGCATTCGAAGGCCTGGAGTCTCGTGACAACGCGGCCGCCAACCTTGCTCAGGCCGATGACACCTGCCACTTTACCTTTGAGTTCCGAACCGACCAGCGCGGAACGTTTCCATTCACCCCTCTTGAGGCTTGCGTCTGCCTTGGCAATATTCCGGCAGAGGGCGAGCAGCAGCGCCAAGGTATGTTCGGCCACGCTGTTGGTGTTGCCGAAGGGTGCGTTGAGGACGATAATGCCTTTTTCACTGGCGACTTTTACATCCACGCTGTCGATGCCGACGCCTGCACGGGCAACCAGCTTCAGGTTCTTTCCTGCTTCGAGCACATCCCGGTCGACTTTCGTGGCGCTCCGGGTAACAATTGCTTCATAATCGCCAATGACTGAGATCAGTTCCTCTTTGCTGAGCCCAAGACGGACATCCACTTGAATTCGTGGGTCCTTTTCCAGGATCAAGAGGCCCTCATGTGCTAGCTGTTCGGTTACAATTACTTTCATGTCCACTCCTTTTCATGGGTAGTGTTCCAAAACCGAAGAGGTTTTAGTAAAGGTGAAACATCATAGCTTCGTTACGGTGATTTTGCAAGAAAATCAGTGAAAACGGTGTTTTATAGAATGTCTGGCTGCGGGGAATGCACGGAAATCATGCTGTTATGGGCAGGGAGTGGCATAAAATTTCACGCCGGCTGGTCCGTGCCGCAGGTTACCTGCAAAATCGTTTGAGCAAATCCTGGTAAGAATCGATGCGCCTGTCACGGAGAAAGGGCCAGATGCGTCGGACGTCCTCGCAGCGTGTCATGTCGATCTCGACGGTGCATAGCTGTTCACCTTCAGTGCCTGCCTGCGTCAGGATTTCTCCTTGGCAGCCTGTAACAAAGCTGCTGCCCCAGAAGAGGATACCTGTGCCGGAATTATCGGAAGAGGTTTCGAGTCCGACCCGGTTGGCACTGATAACCGGTAGGCCGTTTGCAATGGCATGAGAGCGCTGGATCGTGATCCAGGCGTCTCTCTGGCGTTCCTGTTCAGCGGGGGTATCGTTCGGGTCCCAGCCGATAGCGGTTGGGTAGATCAGTAATTCAGCGCCGGAGAGTGTCATCAGGCGGGCTGCTTCGGGAAACCACTGGTCCCAGCAGACCAAGACACCGAGTCTGCCGACCGAGGTATCGATGGGGGCGAATCCCAGGTCCCCGGGGGTGAAGTAGAATTTTTCGTAGAATCCGGGATCGTCGGGAATATGCATCTTCCGGTATTTCCCGGCAATGGTTCCGTCGTTTTCCAGGACAATGGCGGTATTATGATAGATTCCCGGAGCGCGGCGCTCGAACAGCGATGCAACGATGACCACCCCGCATTCCCGTGCAACGGCGGCGAGCAGGTCACTTGAGGCCCCGGGAATCGGTTCTGCCTGATCGAAACAGCAGGTATCCTCTGTCTGGCAGAAATAAAGGCCGGCATGAAGCTCCTGCAGAACAACCAGTTGTGCACCAAGTCGTGCGGCTTCACGGATGGCCTGGATGCTTTTCGAGAGATTTTCCGCTTTGTTATTGGTGCAGGTCTGTTGCACGAGAGCTGCTTTCAGGGTTTTCACGGTAAAACTCCTTTCGGGATCTGCATGGTGAGGCAGTGCAGCGAGCCATGCTGCTCTATCAACGGTAGGCAATCGATTCCGATAATGGTTCTGTTCGGGAAAGCCTCCCGGATGGCGGCAAGTGCGGCCGTGTCATTCTTGTCCTGGTATGTCGGGACGAGGACTGCCTCGTTTATAACGAGGAAATTGGCATAGGTTGCCGGAAGACGCTGACCATCTTTGTCATGGCGGGGAGATGGCCAGGGCAAGGGGATCAGGCGGTACGGAAGACCGTCGCCGGTCCTGAAGGATTCCAGCTCCGAGGCCATCTGCCGAAGAGCGGTGAAATGAAGATCATCTTCATCGGGACAGGTTACAAAGACGATTGTGTCTTCTGGGCAGAGTCGAGCCAGCGTGTCGATGTGGGAATCGGTGTCATCCCCGGCCAGAAATCCGTTGCCAAGCCAGAGTATGTTCTCCGCGCCGAGTGTTTCAGCCAGCGCCGCCTCGATCTCCTTCCTTGACAAGTGGGGGTTTCGGTTCGGTCCCAGAAGGCATTCCTCGGTGGTAAGGAGAGTAGCGTTTCCGTCGCTTTCAATGCTGCCACCCTCCAAGACCAGGCCGACGCTTTCCAATGGCGTTGCAGCAAATGCTCCGGCCTGGTGGAGGCGTCTGGTTGCCTGGTTGTCCTGGTCGGCGGCAAACTTGAGACCCCAGCCATTGAAGAAAAAGTCGAGAAGGAGTGGTTTTTCTCCCTCAAGAACAGTGATCGGTCCGAAATCCCGCATCCAGGTATCGTTGGATCCGATTTCGTAAATGGTGACCCGGCTAACTACCGCTCCGGCGTTTTGGAGCTTTTCCTCCACCGTATCCCTTTCAGGAGCAATGATCACCACCCGTTCGAACAGGCTGATTTGTTTGGCAATCTCAATGAAGACCGGCTCCACCTGGTGCAGGACGGGGCGCCAGTCGCTATCTTTGTGGGGCCAGGCGAGCAATATGCCGTCCTGTTTTTCCCATTCGGCCGGTAATCTTCTTTTCATGGGCATGCCTATATCACTATTTCCGAGGTTCGTCAATCAGTGCTCTGATCCCGGCTTGAGGGGAAGCTTGATTTTTTCAGTCATTCACTATACTATTTATAATTCTTTCAAGCGGTTCGGTATCTCTGGAACAGCCCCGGCAGTGAAGATAGCGTCCGGGATTTTTTTGTCTTTACGGAAGGGTTTGGGCATTTTTCTGAAAGCCGGGGCCCTTTTCTACTACTGATTACGGGAGTTGTAGATGATTGTTGCATGTCCAATCTGCAGGAAAGAGGTAGAATGGGAAGGGAATCCCCATCGTCCTTTTTGCTCCGAACGCTGCAGAATGATTGACCTGGGGGCGTGGGTTGCGGGAGAGTACTCCGTTCCCGCTGAAACTCTCCCGTTTGATGAGGAAACCGGAGAACCCTAAAACCTCTGAAACCATCCATGTCATATTTTTCGGCTGCCCGGTAATTGCTGGTTGAGGGTTTCCTCATCTGGCAGTACGGCTGATTCGTTGCCTGACATCATGTCAGCTGATACACTTTTACCATGGCGACTTTTTTATTCAAAGATGGTCTCGCAAATTCTCAAAAAAGTTCCCTCCCTCCTTATGGAGGAAGGGGGAATGACTTTTTGCCAGACTCTCATTCAAGGAGTTAATAATGTCTGAAGTTCGCCTGCGTTTTGCCCCGAGTCCGACCGGTTACCTCCATGTTGGGGGGGCACGGACCGCACTGTTCAACTGGCTTCTGGCCAGGAAGGAAGGCGGGAAATTCATTCTCCGCATCGAAGATACCGATGTGGCCCGTTCTACTCAGGAGTCGGTGGACGCGATTCTCGATGGGATGACTTGGCTCGGCCTCGATTGGGATGAGGGGCCGTTCTACCAGTCCGATAATTTTCCCTTGTACCGGGAATACGTGGAAAAGATGCTGGCTTCCGGTAAGGCCTACAAGTGCTACTGCTCTCCCGAGGAGTTGGATAGGAAACGCGAACTTGCCATCTGTGAAGGGCGCAAGCCAAAATACGACGGCACCTGCAGAAATCTGACCGAGGATGTTCCCGGTGCTCCCTTCGTGGTCAGATTTCGCTGCCCGCTGGAGGGTGAAACGGCCTTTGATGATCTCATCAAGGGCAGGATATCCTTTCAGAACGAGGAACTGGATGACCTGATCATCCAGCGTACCGACGGCACTCCAACATACAACTTCACCGTGGTGGTGGATGATGCCACCATGGGCATCACCACGGTCATCCGCGGCGACGACCATGTCAACAACACACCACGCCAGATCCTCCTCTACGAGGCGCTTGGTTACCCGGTGCCAAAGTTTGCCCATGTGCCGATGATTCTTGGCGCGGACAAAGCTCGTCTATCGAAGAGACACGGCGCTACAAGCGTCATGGCCTACCGCGACATGGGTTTCCTTCCCGAGGCCATGGTCAATTATCTGGTCAGGCTTGGCTGGAGTTATGGCGATGAGGAGATCTTTACTCTCGAGGACCTTATCACGAAATTTTCCATTGAGTCGGTCGGCCGCTCAGCCGGGGTATTCAATCCCGACAAACTCCTCTGGTTGAATGCCCACTATATCAAGACCGGTGATCCTGAGCGGTTGGCGAGTCTTCTTATGCCCTTTCTTCAGGAGCGTGGTGTTGATCCTACGGCAGGGCCT
The DNA here is from genome assembly GCA_028683595.1 of Geobacteraceae bacterium. Classification (GTDB taxonomy): domain Bacteria; phylum Desulfobacterota; class Desulfuromonadia; order Geobacterales; family Geobacteraceae; genus RPRC01. The sequence goes on from JAQUHM010000126.1 coordinate 6,709, forward strand.
GATCTGGTTGCCGTGATCCGGACACTTCTTGACCGTTCCCGAACCATGCTGGAGATGGCGGACGGGACGATCTTCTACTATAAATCCGACTTCGAGTATGATGAAAAGTCCCTTGCAAAGTTCATGACCCCTGCTGCCAGGGAATTGTGTGGTGAACTGCTGGAGCGTTTGAAGAAGGCGGAGGCTCTGAGCCATGATGCCATTGCCGCACTTTTTGACGGGTTCTGCGCCGAGAAGGGCATCAAGATGAAGGATGTGGCCCAGCCGGTCCGCTATGCCCTGACCGGCGGTTCTGCCTCGCCGGGTATCTACGACGTCATTGGTGTCCTTGGCCGGGACGAAACGGCCAGAAGGATACAGCGGGCGCTGGAAGCCTGACAACTCGAACAGGCCGGGGGACTGCCCCTTCTCTTGCCCAATAATTATGACGAATTAGATAGTTTCACATCCGGAAACACCGGATGTGAAACAAGATAGAGTCCACAATTCTATGCTGCTACGATATTTTCGCGTCGATCGGCGTGATATTGCTTATTTTCGCTTTACCCTGGATGCCTATGAGGGTCTTGCAACCCTCAGTACGGTGGACGCGCGGAACGGAATTGTTGTGCTTTCGATTCCGGAATGCTTTGCGGATGATGTGAATGCCTTGTTAACCGCAATCGCTCACGAGATCAGTTTGACGGAGATCCCGTTTTCCAATGACCTTTCCCTTCCCTTGAAACAGGAGACCCATAATGATGCTTGATGCCATGGATGTATCCCGAATACTTCGAAGCGCCCTTTCCGAGGGGGGAGAATTTGCGGATATCTATTTTGAGGAAGGCTCTTCCACTTCCATTGTCTGTGAAGACGGGAAAATCGAGAAGATTGTAGCGGGAACGGATCGAGGGGTCGGCATCCGCGTCATCTCGGACCTCAGAACTGCCTATGCCTACACGAACGAGGTCACGGAGAAAGCTCTTCTGGAACTTGCACGGACGGTTAGCCGTGCGGTCAGGGGGCGGGAGTTCGGAGCACCGATCGACCTTCGGGAGAAGATTGTCGGTGCGGGGTTTCCCATAAAGACCTCTCCAGATTCTGTGCCGCTGCAGGACAAGGTCGCTCTTGTGCGCCGTGCGGACGACGCAGCGCGGAAGATTGACCAGCGCGTTCGTCAGGTCATGGTTGTTTACCGTGACGGGAGGGTCCAAACCCAGATTGCCAATTCACTGGGCGATTTCATCGAGACCGGACGGACCGGTACTGTTTTTTTGACCCAGGTGGTGGCAGCCCAGGGTGATGTTATCCAGACCGGGTATGAGCCGATAGGCGGATTTCGTGGCTTCGAGCTTTTCGATATGACGAGCCCTGAAGAAGTGGCGCGTACCGCCACCGGAAGGGCCCTCATGATGCTTTCGGCACGCAAGGCACCGGCAGGAAGCATGCCGGTGGTAATATCCTCCGAGGCGGGAGGCACAATGGTACACGAGGCAATCGGTCATGGGTTGGAGGCTGATCTTGCGCAGGCAGGGATGTCTGTCTATACCGGAAAGATTGGCACTCAAGTTGCTTCTCCTCTCATTACTGTCATTGACGATGCGACTATTCCCCATGCCAGGGGTTCCTTTTCCCATGACGATGAGGGGGTTGCAGCGCAGAAGACGGTGCTGGTGGAAAAAGGTATTCTGAAATGCTATCTCTATGACCGTCTCTCTGCCATGAAGGACGGTTGCGCATCAACCGGTAACGGCCGGCGCGAGTCTTACAACGCCAAGCCTATCGTGCGTATGACCAATACGCTCATTGCTCCGGGAGAGTCATCTCCCGAAGCAATTGTCAGGGAAGTTCAGCAGGGCCTGTTCGTGAAAAAGATGGGTGGCGGTCAGGTCAATACCGTAACCGGTGACTTTGTTTTCGAGGTTTCGGAGGGATATTTGATCCAGAACGGCATCATTGGCGAACCGGTGCGGGGAGCGACACTGACGGGAAATGGACCCGAAGTGCTGAAGAAAGTGACAAAAATCGGCAACGATCTCGGTTTCGGTATAGGAACCTGCGGCAAAGATGGGCAGGGAGCACCCGTGTCTGACGCCCAGCCGACCCTGCTTATTTCGGAGATAACGGTTGGTGGTGCATTGTAAAATAAATGGACTGGCAATTTCCGCATTGTATCCTGGATTTCCTGGATAACCCAACCACAGGGTTCAGTGGACTCTGTAACGGCCATGCAGTATGAGGAAAAACAATGACTTCCGATGAGTCGGCAACGTTAAAGCCGTTGGAACTTCTTGAGCTTCTCCGAGGGTATCCTTTCCTGGAAAAGTTTGACCTTGCCCTTTTCTATGAAAAGGATGGTGTTGTAACGCGCCTGGGAACGGTTTCTCCGCTCTGCGGGGTTCTTGCGAGCAATCTGGTTTGCATCGAGAAATGCGAGCCCTCCTACGAAAGAGCTGTCCAGCTTGCCCTTGGCAAACAGAAACCGATGGTTTTCAGCTGCAGGGCGGGTCTCATGAATTTTGCCGTTCCCTATCAGGTCGGTGACGGTTTTCGCTACTGTTTTGTCGGAGGTGGGGTCAGAAACCCGACCCTTGATCTGTTTTTGACGGAGAAGCTGGCGAAATCAGACAGGATTGACGGTTTTGCTCTTCTGGAAGGCCTGGAGCAGCTTCCTGCGGCCACTTCCCAGGAGGTCAAGGATGCTGCAAAGGAGGTTTCCCGCCTTCTCTGCGGTCTGGTTACCGACAGTATCCAGGCGCGGCTGCTGGAAAAGAACGTTGAGATGTTCAGGACGGTGCGGGGCATCCTGGCACACATGGAAGGAATCTCGAACCAGGAAGACTTGATGGTGCTTTTGAGTGAAACTCTGGGA
>JAQUHM010000127.1 GCA_028683595.1 Geobacteraceae bacterium
TGGTAGGGGTTGAAGATACCGAGGCAGTTGGGCCCGACAAGCCTGAGCTTTCCCTCCCGGCCGATACGTATGATCTCTTCCTGCAAGGCGTTGTCGCCGACTTCGGCAAAGCCGGCACTGACAATCAGGACAAAGCGGGCCTTGCCGGCATGCTCTTCGAGAATCCCCGGAACCTCGACCGCCGGACGCATGATGACAGAGAGGTCCACGACGCCGGGGACATCCCTGATCGAAGGGTAGCAGCGAATGCCCAGCATCTCATCATACCTGGGGTTAACCGGGTAGACGTTTCCCTTCAGCCCCATGAGGTTCCGCAGGGCGATGCCGCCTAGCTTTTCCTCGTTGGGGGAGGCTCCGATCAGGGCAACGCTTTTCGGAAAAAAAAGATGATCAAGCTCTTTCATATCACTCCAAGGCAGGTAAATAGACTGAAGGTTGAGGGCTGAAGGAAACCCGGACCCCATAAACCCATTTCCGCGCTACTTCACAAGGTCATGCACCGTCAGCCTTATCACTTCCTGTTTTCACCTTTGGCCTTCCACCTTCAGCCTTAACACCTCATATGCTTTCAATGAACAGCAGCGCCGGATCCTCAAGGAAGCTGGCGACCCGGCTCAGGAAACGGGTCGCATCACCGCCGTCCGTCACCCGGTGGTCGAAAGTTAGAGACAGTGGCAGGATCTTGCGAATGGCGATTTCTCCTTTCACGACCCAGGGCTTGTCGGTGATCCTGCCGCAGCCGAGAATAGCCACATCAGGGTAATTGATGATGGGCGTCGCGAATCCGCCGCCGAACTGGCCAAAGTTGCTGACGGTGAAACTGCTCCCCTTCATCTCCGCCAGCGTGATCGTTCGTTCCCTTGCCCGCTCTGAAAGCTCATGGAGCTCTCCCGCCAGATCAATGATGCTTTTCTTCTCCACGTCACGCAGCACCGGAACAATAAGTCCCTCGGCGGTATCCACTGCAAAGCCGATGTTGCAGTACTTTTTCAGGATAATCGCTTCCCCTTCCTCATCCACCGAAGCGTTCAGCAGCGGGTGTTCTCGCAGGGCATGCTGAACCGCCTTGATAATGAAGGGGAAATAGGTCAGATGAATTCCCCGGGCGTCAAGCCCGGTGTTTTCGCGGACCCGCAGGTTCCAGAGTTCGGTGACGTCAACCTCCTCCATGCCGGTGACACAGACGGTCATCTGGTGGGATTTGAGCAGGTTCCGGGCTATTGTCCGACGCAGGCCGCGGAAGGGAATGCGTTCCACTTCCCCGGCTTCATCACCAACAGCACCCCTCTTCAGGCTTGCGGAAAGCAGGTCTTCACGGGTAATGCTGCCGCGGGGACCGGTCCCCGGTATCCCCTCGAGGGAAATCCCCTTTTCACGCGCCAGCGCCCTGACCGCCGGGGTAGCGAGGACTTGGGGCAAAGTGTCTTCCACTGCCTCTGGCAACTCACCCACCACTGAGACGGAACGGGGCTTGGGCTTTTCCTCTTCACCCTCTTCGACGATCGACAACAGTGTCTCGCCGACACTCACCGTCTCCCCCTCACCTCGTGCCAGTGAGAGCACCTTCCCGCTTCGGGTAGTCGGCACCTCGACTACCGCCTTATCGGTCTCAACCTCAACCACCGGCTGATGTTCCTGCACCGTATCACCAACCTTAACCAGCCATTTCCTGATCTCGGCCTCGGTGATTCCCTCTCCCAAATCCGGCAAGGTAAAATCAAACGGCATGGTTCAGTACCTCAAGAGTTCATCGACGGCCGCACATATTTTCGCACCGTCAGGGAGATAATGTTCAACAAGCTTTGCCAGCGGGACAGGCACATCGGGCCCGGCAACACGCAGGATCGGCCCCCGAAGGTGCAGTATCGCCTCCTCGGCAATCGTTGCTGCCAACTCCGCACCAAAGCCGCACGTTTTGGGTGCTTCATGGACGATAATCACCCGGCCGGTTTTCCGCACGGACCGGAGAACCGTTTCCTCATCAAAGGGCGAAAGGGTCAGCATATCGATGATCTCTGCGTCGTAGGGTGCAAGGACCTTCAGCACCCTCTCCAGCATGCTTCCCCAGGCAATCACCGTCACGTCGTTTCCTTCCCGGGCAATGCGGGCCTTGCCCAGAGGAAGGGTATACTCTCCTTCCGGCACCTCCTCCCGGATCATGCGATAAAGCCGGGTGGGTTCCAGGAAGATCACCGGGTCCGGATCGCGGAGGGCTGACAGCAGAAGTCCTTTTGCGACATAAGGGCCGGACGGCACCACCACCTTGATTCCCGGCATGTGGCAGAAAAATGCCTCGCTGCTTTCCTCATGGAGTTCGGGTGCCTTGATTCCGGCTCCGTAGGGAGTTCGGATCACCAGGGGGCAGGAAAACCTTCCCCTGGCCCGATTCCGATAGCGGGTCGCATGGGAGAAGATCTGATCAAAAGCCGGATAGATGAATCCCATGAACTGAATTTCCGCAACCGGTCGCAGGCCGTAGAGGGCCATTCCGATGGCGGTCCCGACAATGCCCGATTCGGCAAGGGGCGTATCAACCACCCGCTGTTCGCCGAAGATTTCCAGCAATCCATCGGTTGCACGGAAAACACCGCCGTCCTTTCCCACATCTTCCCCGAGCAGCACAATCCGGTCGTCCCGTTCCATCTCTTCCCGCAAAGCCAGGTTTATCGCCTGTACCATATTAAGCGTCGGCATCGGCCTTCACCTCCAGTTCCCTGGTCTGCCGGGGGGGACAATTTTCGAATACCGAAAGAAAAATTTCGCTCCTCTCAGGCGGAGCGGCTCTTTCCGCCTCCCGAACCGCCTGATCAAGCGTCTCGCGGGTTCGCTTTTCCAACTCCTGCTGGTATTCCTTGCTCCAGTAGCCACGCTTCTCGAGAAAAAGGCGGAGTCGTTCTATGGGGTCCTTTTTCTTCCACTCCGCCACCTCTTCAGAATTCCGGTAGCGATCGGCATCATCGGCAGTAGTATGGTGGGAAATACGGTAGGTAAAGCACTCGATGAAGGTCGGTCCGCCGCCGCTGCGAGCCTGCTCCAGGGCCTTCCTGGTCGCGCTATAGACAGCGAAGACATCATTGCCGTCCACCTGTATCCCCTCGAAGCCGTAAGCAAAGGCCTTCTGGGCCAGGGTAACAGCGGCCGTCTGCCGGCTGCGGGGCACAGAGATGGCCCACTGGTTGTTCTGGCAGATGAACACCACCGGCAGGCGGAAGACGCCGGCCATGTTGAAGCCTTCATGAAAATCACCCTTGGAAGTTGCGCCATCACCGAAATAGGCAACCACGGCAACCGGGTCGCCGCGATACCGGGCCGCCATTGCGGCGCCTACAGCATGGGGGATGTGGGTTCCCACCGAAACTGAAACCGGAAGAATCGTTAGCCCGTCAGGACAGAGGAGCCCCCGCTCATCACCTGCCCAGTAGCGGAACAGCAGGTCAAGGGGATAACCCCCCGTGACATGCACTCCGGTCTCGCGGAACGAAGGGAACACCCAGTCGCTCTTTTCCAGGGCAAAGGCGCTGCCGACCTGTGCTGCCTCCTGGCCGAGGATAGAGGGATAGGTCCCGATCCGCCCTTCCCTCTGGAGATTCAGGGCCCGACCGTCGAAAGCCCGGGAAAGGACCAGAAGTTCATAGAGACGCAGGGTATCCTCACGGGAAAGGTCGGGCAGCAGCGCTTCGTCGGCATTTCCATCCGAATCGAGGATATCCAGGCGAGTAACGGTAAAAGAGTTGATGATTGTCTCTGGCATGATCTCAAGCATATCATGCATCGTCCGGTCGTCAACGAACCTGTCAGTTGTGCGATTATAGACTCAAGAGTACAATTACATTCATCAGCTCAAGAGGAAACATACCCCCAGCGAGGTGCCAAACCATGAAAATACGACTACTTGCATTGTTACTGTTGTCTCTGGGTCTTTTCACCTCCCGGGCCTATTCTGCCGATCTGGGTACCGTAAGGATGGGAATCGTCCAGGGTGACGTACAAATCTATACCGAGGAAGCTGGAGACTGGGTTCCTGCTGCCGTAAACACTCCCCTGTCCCAGGGAGACCGGGTATGGGTACCCGAAGGTGGGAGAAGCGAACTACAGGTCATGGGAGGTCTTTTCATCCGACTCGACAACTTCACCTCTTTCGACATTCTTTCCCTGGAAGATAATACCTATCAGTTTTCCGTTAATGCCGGGCGAACCTATGTTTACAACCGCGCATCCGGCAGTGAGCTGTTGCAGTTCGACACCCCTGTAAGCTCCGTCACCTGTAACGACTCGGCCACGATTATGATTGATGTGGAAGAAAACGGCGCGACAGAGATTTCCGTGTTGCAAGGCTCTGTCTACGTCGATACAAGAAACGGTAGAATCAGTGTACCTCCGGGAAGAACCCTCAGGATCGGAGAAGATCTGAGAACCGAGATATATTCACTCAATTCTCCCGATGAGTGGGTGGAATGGAATCGTGCTCTGGACCGGAGAATCAGCGAATACAGTAGCAGCTATCTTCCAGAAGAATTGGACAGCTACAGCTATGACTTTGACACAAACGGCAGCTGGCTCTATGACAACAGCTACGGATACGTCTGGACCCCTGCCATTGCAGTCTCTGTCAACTGGGCGCCTTATCATGACGGAAGATGGGTATGGATCGGCGGAAATTACGTCTGGATTTCCTCTGAGCGCTGGGGATGGGCACCCTATCACTACGGAAGATGGGTCTTCCTGCGGCAGGGTGGTTGGTGCTGGGTTCCGCCTCACAAAGGAGCGGTACACTGGGGCCCGGGGTATGTAGGATGGGTCTACACGCCGAATTATGTTTCTTGGATTCCGCTGGCACCGGGAGAGACCTACTACGGACACGGAAACTACGGTCCGGGCAGCGTAAACATCAACACCTTGGCAAACAGCAACTTCTCGTCCAATCGAAACTATCACAACAGGAATGCCCGGAACGCCATTAAGGTCATGCATCGGGATACGTTTCTCCATGGCAGACAGATTGCAGTTCCTGCCACGGAAAATCCTTTCAATCAACGGAATGTGGGAATCGGCCCTCCGCGGTTCAAACCGGACAAAGAAACTCTGGCACCGAAGCTGATGAGAATTCCGGAAGCCAAGCGGCCGCCGCAGAGAATTCGTGCTATCAGTCCGGATACGTTGCACAAGGAATGGAAACAGCTTCCTGACAAGCGCGGAACCGGTATCACTCCGGCGAGTCCGATACGCGAACGGCCATCACCTTCCCGAGAAACACCGAAAAGAGTCATACGTAAGCAAAAACCGGATATCTACACTGACGGGCTGCAGAATCAGGAAAGAAGCCAACCGCAGCGGAACGATCAACTGAGACGGGAATTGCCGGCACAGAGAAATGAACCGGCAACCATATTCACACCATCCACACCAAAAAGGACCACGGAAAAAGGCACGCCAACCAGATCACGGCAACAACGTCAACCGGCCACTATCAGGGTAGCCCCGCAGCCGGTCGCGCCGCAACCGGTTGCACCAACCCCGGTCTGGACGCCTTCAAAGCCGCTTCTGCAGGAACCGGGACGATCGCACGCTCCCCAGCAGCCGAAACGGGCACCCGTGACGATCCAGAGGACCACTCCTGCCACTCCGCAAGCACCGGCACCAGCAACCCAGCCTCGGCAGCTGCAAAAAGCACCACAGCAATATATTCGCCAGAGTCCGCAGACCAATCGACAAACGCCACCCACAGCATCACAAGGTCAGGGAATAAAAAACCAGTATCGACAGCAGCAAAAACCCGCGGCAGTAAAGCCCATTGTACAGCAACCGCAGGCCAGCCCGACCACCTCTCCGGCAATAACTCCTGAGTCCCGGCAGCAGAGAGGAAATTTTGGTGAGCGTCCCACGTTCCAGAGGGGCGAGGGAAAGGGCGACAATCGCTAATAATACGAAACAAAAGGCCTTCCGGAGGTATAACTCTTGGAAGGCCTGAGATAGTAAGGAGCCGATACCAAACGTAATTGATCCGGCTGAAGGTCGCCTTTCAGGAAAGCCGGACCTCATCTGTCCTGGCCGGATTGATGAAAAACATCAAGAGCAGCGCTGCCAGGCCTGCCAGGCCTGCACCAAAAGCAAAGGCAGCCTTGGGACCGACCATTTGCCAGATCAGGCCGAAGAGGAGGCTGGCCGGCAGTGCACCGATCCCAATAGCAAAATTGTACCAACCAAAGGCACTGCCACGCTCCTCGGCCCGGGAGATATCCACCAGAAAGGCCTTTTCGGTTCCCTCGGTCAGTCCGTAAAAAAGACCGTAGAGGGTAAAGAGCAGCCAGACATGGGTCTCGGTCGTTGCATAACCAAAGCCCACATAGGTCAGCGCATAGACACCCCAGCCAGTCACAATAATCTTCCGTCGCCCGATCCTGTCCGAGAGCGCTCCGAAGGGCATGCTGGAACACATTTTCACCACATGGAAAAACGCCCATAGGAGCGGGATTATTACCGGGGAAACCCCGAGTCGGCCGGCCTGCAGGAGAAGAAAGGCATCGGAGGAATTTCCAAGGGTGAAAATAAAGAGAATAATGATATAAGCCCTGAGTCTGCCATGCGGAAAAAGCCCGAGAAACGTACGGTTGCTCGGCCCCGTTCTCCGCGCTACCTCCTTCACCTTGAAGGCAATAAGGGTAACCGCCAGGATTCCCGGAATCGCTGCCAGCCAGAAGACCGTCCGCATGTCGCTGACGACAAAAGCAAGTAGAGCAGAAGCAACCAGGGGACCGACTATGGCTCCGGCATGATCCATGGAACGATGAAAGCCGTATGCCTTACCCCTGATGGACGGATCCACGGAATCGGCAATCAGGGCATCGCGGGGAGAAGTCCGGATCCCCTTGCCGACCCGATCGGCAAAGCGGATAATCAGTACCGCCAGCGGTCCGGTGGCTGCGGCAATAAACGGACGGGCAAAGGAAGAAATTCCATAGCCAGACAGAACAAGCCTTTTCCGGTCAGCCACCCGGTCGGACATGATTCCGGACACGAGTTTCAACAAGGACGCCGTGGATTCGGCAATTCCCTCGATGGCACCAAGTACCGCCGGACCGGCTCCGAGAACCGCCGTAAGGAAAACCGGCAAGAGCGGGTAGATCATCTCGCTGGAAAAATCGGTAAGAAAGCTCACCAGACCGAGAATCAGGATATTGCCGGTTATTCCCTTGAAAAATCTATGCTTTTCCCTGCCCAGTGACGCATTCAAGGGTTAACCTTTTTCTTTCTTCCAACCTTTATTTTCACCTGTTCCTCGGGTTGGTTCACCTCCGATGACAAGATAAGCTGGGGTGGGATCTCCTGTGCTCCGAGTAAAGTAACCATCTGCCCCAAACCGTCTTCGATCTTTTTCAGATTCTGCGCAGAGAGCTTCTCGAGCCCTGCCACCAGAAGACCTTGCGCCACCTGTGGAGATTTTTCCACAATGCCGAGTCCTTCAGGAGTCAGCCCGACATTGACAACGCGACGATCTTCCTGTGAGCGCGTACGTGATACCAGACCCTTTTTCTCCAGTCGATCCAGGATGCCCACGGTGGTGGCCGGGTGCAAGTAGATGCGGCGGGCCAGGTCCGAGACCCGGATGCTGCCTGCTTCCGCAATCACCTTGATGGTCCAGAGCTGGGGACTGGTAAGGCCGGTTTCACGCTCAGCCTTTTTCGATTGACCGTGGACCACCTGGAAAACCCTTCTCAGGTTGTCGATTATTTCAGCAATTTGTTGCGATTTTTCTGTCATCGTTTCTCCGTGTGTGTATGTAGCCTCTGTGTCCAACGAGCTAGCCCTGTGACAGCTCTTTCTCGATCCGTTCACACAGGGTTTTCAACACCTTGATACGCGCATACTGCTTATCGTCCGCTTCCACCAGGGTCCAGGGGGAAATTTCCGTGCCCGTGCGGTCGATCATATCGCAGACGGCACGTTCGTATTGTTCCCATTTTTCCCTGTTGCGCCAATCCTCCGGTGTTATCTTGAAATTCTTGAAAGCGGTGTTTTCCCTTGCCTTGAAACGACGCAGCTGCTCTTCCCTGCTGATGTGAAGCCAGAACTTGAGAACGATCGTCCGGTTCCTGATCAATTGTTCCTCAAAGTCATTGATCTCGCCATAGGCGCGCATCCAGTCAGCCGGAGAACAGAATCCCTCCACTCGCTCCACCAGGACCCGTCCATACCACGAACGGTCAAAAATTGCAAACCGTCCAAGGCGGGGCAGGTTCCGCCAGAACCTCCAGAGATAGGGCTGGGCACGCTCCTCGTCGGAAGGGGCCGCGGTGGGAATTACCCGGTAGAAACGCGCGTCCAGTGCAGCGGTAATCCGGCGGATAGTACTCCCCTTTCCGGCAGCGTCCAGTCCCTCGAAAACGAGAGCCACGGAGACTTGACGAAAGGCAGCCTCACGGGTCAGGAGATTCAGTTTACCCTGATATTTTTCCAGCGCCTCCTCATATTTCTTTTTCCCCAGCTTCAGGGACAGATCGAGTCGGTTCAGGACCGAGAGCGTATCAAGCTTCGGTATGATCGGTGGCAGGCTGATGGTAGTGCAGCAGGGACTTTCCGGCGCATCAAGGCGTGACCGAAGTGCCTGGAGAATTGCCTTGCCCACTGCCAGATAACGGTAGCGGGGATCCGCGCCTTCGATAATTGTCCATGGCGCTTCTGGAGTGCTTGTCTGGCGCAGGGCGTGCTCCGCCACGGTATGGAACCGGTCATATATCTTGAAATTCTTCCAGTCCTTGTCCGTGACACGCCAACGGGTGGCAGCATCCTTTTCCAGGGTTTTCAGCCGTTTTCGCTGACTCTCTTTGGAAAGGTGCAGCCAGAACTTCAGGATCAGCGCGCCCTCGTCGGCCAGCATCTTTTCAAAACGGATGATGCGCTCCATATTCTGGTCAAGCTCGGAATTTTTGGCTTTTCGCTGGAGCGCGGCACTGATGGGGTCGGAATACCAGGAACGGAAAAAGATCCCGATTTTCCCCTTGGGAGGAAGAACCCGCCAGTAGCGCCACATAGGCGGGCGCTCCAGCTCTTCGCTGCTCGGCGTGTCAAGTGCATGGGTCTCGATGTGGCGAGGATCCATCCACTCGTTCAAGACATTGACCGTTTCGCCCTTGCCTGCTCCGTCAACACCGGAAATCAGGATGAGGACCGGAAATTCAGCCTTCTTGAGAAGATCGTATTGGGCAGCAAGCAGCGCCTCTCGGAGGAGGGGTACCTCTTTTTTGTACGTCACCTTGTTGATTGCGTGACCCAGTTCCGCGGATTCAAACATGACTCCCCACTCCTTTCCATCCCGTAACGTACCTAATCAATCAGAACCATTTCTTTTTTTTAAAAAAATACAGCATGTACGCACTTATTGCCACCATGAGCAAAAGGACCGCAGGATACCCCCATCGCCAGCGAAGTTCCGGCATGTAGCGGAAATTCATCCCGTAGTCCCCGGCGATGAACGTGAGGGGAATAACGATAGTGG